>JAAZLB010000390.1 GCA_012799535.1 Bacillota bacterium
TTACGGCTAACCCTATGCTTTTAGAACATCATGGTCCTACCCTTAAACAAGTGCAAGAGATCTGTGTTCGCTATTTTGAAGCCATGGGAGTTCCCCCTCATTACAAGGGCTATCGCTATTTAATTGAAGGTATTTGGCTAGTAAGACTCTACCCGAGCTGGCTAGGGTCAATGACCAAGAAGCTTTATCCAGCAATTGGCCAACGCTTTGGTACCACCGGTTCCCAAGTAGAACGTGCCATGCGCTACACATTAGATGTGACATGGGAAAAAGGAGATTTAGAAGAACTCTATCGTTTTTTTCCCTATGAGGTGCGGGAAAACAAAGGCAAGCCTACCAATTCGGCCTTTATTGCCAAAATGGCCGACTTAGTCGGCATGGAACTGGGTTAATCGCGATTAAAGGGAGAACTGAAGAAGCATACTAAAGGAGACGGTGAAGGCCGTCTCCTTTAATATTTTTAGGGGGTGGATCATGCAGGGGAGGGTTAGGCTAGGCAAAAGAACAAAAGAACTCGCCCCTTTACTACAACCACAAGAGATCGCTGTCATTTCCCACCAGGATCTAGATGCGGTGGGTGCTACCTGCTTGTTAGATGGAGATGTGTGCGCCGTTATTAACGCTCAAAGCTCCATGACATGCCGCTATCCTAATTTGGGTCCGAAGCTTTTGGTAGATAATGGTGTGGTACTCTTGGACAATGCAGGGGAAGAGATCTTTAATGTCTTAAAAGATGGGGATCTAGTAAGAATCGAGGGGAGGCGGGTAATCTGCGAAGGGAAGACAATCGCGGTAGGCACGATCGTCACGCCCTATTTAATCGAGGAGCGGACGAGACTTGCTAAACTGAATTTGGCTGAAGAATTGGATCGGTTTGTTACCAACACCCTTGTGTACGCCACTAAGGAAAAGGACACTATTTTAGGGGAATTGTCCTTTCCTCCTTTGAAGCACAGTCTTCAGGGCAAACCTGTTGTAGTAGTAGTGCGAGGACTCGGCTATCGGGAGGACTTGCAGATTTTGGCTCCCTTTATTCAAGAAACTAGACCAGTCTTAATCGGGGTAGATGGGGGGGCGGACGCCCTAATCCACTTTGGTTATCAACCCCAAATTATTGTGGGGGACATGGATAGTGTTAGTGATCGGGCTCTTAAAGGAGGTGGCCAACTTCTAGCCCATGCTTATGCTGATGGGCAGTGCCCCAGTGCACCTCGGTTAGATCGGTTAGGTATATCCTATGATATTGTCCCGGCCCCTGGTACTAGTGAAGATCTAGCCTTACTTTTGGCCCATCATTATGGAGCAGAACTGATCGTCTTGGTAGGTTCTCATTCAAATATGATTGACTTTTTGGAAAAGGGTCGGCCTGGTATGGCCTCCACTTTCTTAACACGCTTGAAGATTGGGCCTATTCTCCTAGATGCTAAGAAAGTGAGTGAACTTTACCGTTCAGGAACCGCCTTTAGTGTCTTACCGGTTATTTTTGCCGCCTTAATTCCCATCTTAGTATTTCTTAGCCTAGCTTCCCCATGGCGACAATATTTTCGCCTATTGTGGTTGCAACTTCGCCTGATTGCGGGGTGGATCTAAATCAATTTTGGTTTCCGTTATCACTTAGCTTCGTTAATGGCGGTTTTTCTCAGTCTCTTTTTAGGAATCCTCATTGGAGGTGCCCTTTTTCAAGATAGCGCCTTAGTAGAAGAACAGGGTCTCCTTATTACCCAAATGGAGACACGCTTTAGGGAACTCCAAGCAAATCTATCCTCCTTGCAACAGGAATTAGATTTTTCTCATGAAGCCTGGCTGGCCATTCGTGATCTGGTGTTTTCTGGACAAATGCTAAATAAGACTGTGGTCCTGGTTACTGAAACAACAGACGAATTCAGTAGTTTAATAGAGGCATTAGAATTGGCTGGTGCCGATTTAAAAACCCTATCCTTTACAGAATTAGCAGGGGTTTCCTCTGGTGAAGACCTTGCGCTTATTCTCCCTCTGACTGACCAAGAACCAGATGGGCCTTCTCTGGAACAGCTAGGACGTTTACTCAAGGACGGTGCCCAGGTGGCCTATGTTTCGAGGTCTGTGGAGACCCCTTTTTCAAACGATTTTTCAGAAGGACTATATATTGACCATGTAGATACGGTCTTCGGGGAGATTGCCCTAGTTTTGGGGCTAGCTAAAGGCAGTAGGGGGCAATATAGTTTTCAAGCTGGGGCGGTGGGCTTTTCGCCATGAAAGTAGTAGCATTAATTCCCGCTTTTAATGAAGAAAAAACTATAGGTGCAACTTTAAAAGCTGTGGCTTCTTTGCCATCCTTAGGTGAAATCGTGGTTATCAATGACGGTTCAACGGACCGAACAGGGGAAATAATCCAACAATTGGCACTCCATAATCCTAGGTTGATTGCTCTTAACTTGGATCACAATTATGGAAAGGGGGCTGCGCTTAATCGGGGACTCGAAGCTATTTGTGCAGATATTTATCTCCTGTTAGATGGGGATCTGGCTAACACAGCTAGTCTAGCACAGGACTTACTAGAACCGGTGCTTACGGGTCAGGCAGACATGACCATCGCTCGTTTTTCTTCCCAGCAAAGCCAAAGCCCTAGTGGAATGGGCTTTGGTTTGGTGCGTCGCCTCGCCACCCTCGGTGTGCACCTCTTTACTGGAAAACGGGTTACAAGTCCCTTGTCAGGTCAAAGGGCGATTACTGCAGTGGTTTTGGAAACCATTGGGCCCCTTTTTGAGGGGTTCGGGGTAGAGATAGGCCTTACGGTAGGAGCACTGTATCACGGTTTTCGGGTTTTGGAGGTACCTATTTCTATGCAACATCGGGGATATGGCCGGGGATTAAAGGGAA
>JAAZLB010000391.1 GCA_012799535.1 Bacillota bacterium
CCTTTGTCAAGGCAAAGAGCGTGAACATAATCGCAAATCTTGATTCAGTAGTAAACCTCAGGTATAGTAAGGAAAAGGAGGAGAAAGCGATGGAAAAATGGAATTTGTCTTTACTGATCGTTTTGTTTGCTCTGTTGCTCTTGGTTGCAGATTCCCCTGTAGCCGCGGAAGAGATGCCTCTTGTCCCAGACTTTGCTTTATTGACTAAAGATAATGAGACAATTCGCCTTAGTGACTATAAGGGGAAGATTGTGGTCCTAAATTTTTGGGCCAGCTGGTGCCCTCCTTGTCGTGCAGAAATGCCTGATTTTCAGAAGTTGCATGATGAATTGGAGGAGTCTGGCGAGGCGGTGTTGCTTCTATTGAATCAAATTGACGGTAGTCGAGAAACTCTGAAAACGGGTACAAGTTACCTCGAAAAGAACAATTTCACTATGGTCAATCTATTCGATCACGGACTAGTAGGGGGAGGGATTTTTGGGATTCCTGGATTACCTACTACAGTTGTAATAGACAGGGAAGGGTATCTTTCGAGTTATGTAGTGGGTACTACTACGAAAGCCACCGTCCAAAAGATGATTGAGGGGGCGAAGTAGTTGCTCCAACAAGTAGCTCCTCAATTGACCTTTTCGTTATTTGTCCTTACTTTCACCGAAGGATTCTTAGCCTTTTTATCTCCCTGTATTTTGCCTATGATTCCCATTTACCTCTTGTATTTGGGCGGTAGTGATGAGGTGAATGAAAAGGACCCAGATCGTTTGATCATTAATACTATTGGATTTGTCCTAGGTTTTAGCTTGGTCTTTGTGGCCCTAGGGGCAACCGCCTCTGCCCTAGGCAGTATGTTAACAACCAATCGGGTATTGTTGCAAAGAATAGGTGGTTTAATTGTGATCATCTTTGGCCTCAATTACCTAGGTGTGCTCAAGGTGGGTTTTTTGAATAGAAATAAGACCATGGGGGCAAAAACGGAGAATTTAAAGTTTTGGTCTAGTCTCCTCTTTGGTGCGGTCTTTTCTTTGGGCTGGACACCTTGCTTGGGAGCATTTTTAGGAAGTGCTTTATTGATGGCTTCCAATGTCAATACAATGTACCAGGGCATGGCTTTACTTTTGACCTTTTCTCTTGGTTTAGGTCTACCCTTTTTGCTCACGTCCATTCTCTGGGATAAACTCCAACGGACCTTTAATTTTATCAAGAGAAACCTACATGTTATCCAAATGGTTTCTGGTGTTTTGTTGATTGTAGTTGGGATCTTAATGTTTTTAGACCGTTTTGGTAGTTACGCTAACTTATTTCTATAAAGGCTGGGTAAATCATGACAAAAACTTATGATGTAGCAATTATTGGGGCAGGGATCGTGGGAACCACCATCGCCCGCCAACTTTCTCGTTACAATTTAAATGTGCTCATACTAGAGAAAAGTGTAGATGTGGCTATGGGTGCCACCAAGGCCAATAGTGCCATTGTCCACGGTGGGTACGCGGAACCTCATACCACCTTAAAAGGTCGTCTGTGCCATGTGGGACGTCAAATGTTCGCCCAATTGGACCAAGAATTGAATTTTGGTTTTGAAGCCACTGGTTCTCTAGTGGTTACTACTGCAGATGATCCTGCACCACTTGAGGACTTACTTCGCCAAGGGGAGGCCAATGGTTTAACGGATCTACGTATTGTAGATCAAGAAGAATTACGGAAGATGGAGCCTAACTTGAGCGAGAATCTCAAATGGGGTCTGTATTGTGCAGGGGCAGGTGTTTGCTCCCCTTATGAGATGGCGATTGCCATGGCGGAAAATGCTATTAAGAACGGGGCAGAACTACATTTAGAGACCACTGTAGAGAGTATTTCTCGAAACAAGGAGTCTTTCACTATTGGCACTAATCAAGGTAAATTCACTGCACGCTACATCATTAACGCCGCCGGCGTTTATTCGGACAAAATCGCCCAGATGGTGGGAGTGGACAATTTCACTATCTTACCTAGAAGCGGTCAGTATTTGCTTTTCGCAAGGGGAAGTGGAGAGGCAGTTAAACATGTTATTTTCGGTTTACCTACAGCCAAGGGGAAGGGCATTCTCCTTACTTCTACAATTTATGGGAACCTGCTCATTGGCCCCGATGCAAGTGATGAGGGGGATCGGGAAGATACCTCCACGAGTGTGGAGCGAATGGCTGTAATTTATGATCAATGCGAGGAACTTTACAAAGGCTTAGACGCCAGACAATTCTTAAGAAGTTTCACAGGGATCAGGGCTCGAAGCTCTACCGATGACTTTATTATTGAAGAGTCAGAAGTGGCGGGGTTTATTAATGTAGCTGGGATTCAATCACCTGGGTTAACCTCTGCTCCTGCCATTGCCCTCATGGTGGAAAAAATCCTAGAGGACGCTGGTTTAGAGCTAATTCCAAATCCTGATTTTGATCCCTATCGGAAACCAATTATTGAGCGAAAAACGATGCGGCCTTTAAGCGAGATTAAACCTCTTTTGGATATTCCCTCTGCACCAGAGAAGATCATTTGCCGTTGTGAACAGGTGACAGAAGGAGAAATAGTGGATGCCTGTAGTCGGGGAATACCTGTTAAAACTATTGATGGAGTTAAGCGGCGTACAAGGGCTTCCATGGGTTGGTGCCAGGGAACCTTCTGCCGCCCGAGAATAACCGAGGTTTTGGAAAGGATATATCCTGAGTCTTTTGATTCTCGCTTTGATATTGAACATAGTGGGGTTAGCCGAGTTGGCAAATCGGAATTGGTAGATTTTTTAAAAACACGAGAAAAATAGGGCAAAGCTAATCCCTCCTCGAATTTCCGAGGAGGGATTTTTTTAACAGTTATCTATTTAATCGGTTCAAAACGGGCAGTAAAGAAGCGAAGTACTGGTGGTTCGTAAACAAAGCGGAGACCCTTCACCTTTTCCCGTTCTTTGTAAAGATCAATAACCGAATCGGCAACTACATCCAAATGGGAATAGGTGTACACCCTCCGGGGGATAGTGAGTCTGACCAACTCTAGTTTAGGATAATGATGATTTCCATCTTTATCTCGACCAGCAGAGATAATACCCCTTTCCATACTGCGGACACCAGATTGGAGATAAAGTTGAGCTGCAAGCATTTGGGCAGGAAATTCATCTTGGGGAATTTGAGGATAAAAGGCTTTGGCATCAAGGAAAATAGCATGACCACCAACGGGTTTGACAATTGGTATTCCCGCGGCCATGAGGCGATCGCCTAGGTATTTTACTTGATCAAGACGATGGGAGATAAAGTGATAGTCCATGGATTCGTACATGCCTCGTGCTAAAGCTTCCATGTCCCGTCCCGTCATTCCACCGTAGGAAGGCATACCTTCATATACTACAACAAGGCTTGTGGCTTTTTGGTAAAGGTCATCATCATTGAGGGCCAAAAAGCCGCCAATATTCACGATGCCATCTTTTTTACCTGACATGGTACACCCATCGGAGTAGCTGAACATCTCCCGTACGATTTCTTTAATTGTCTTATGGGCATAGCCTGGTTCCCGTTGTTTAATGAAGCAGGCATTTTCTACACAGCGGGTGGCGTCCATCATCACTTTGATATTATGTTTTTGGGCCAAGGCGTAAACGTCTTTAATGTTACTCATGGCCACTGGTTGACCACCAGCTAAGTTTACAGTAACTGCCAGACAGATATAGGGGATTTTTTCTGCTCCCACTTCATCGATAAGGTCTTGGAGCTTTCGTAAATCAATATTACCTTTAAAAGGATGCTCATTTTGGGGATCATGGGCTTCATCTATGATGATGTCTCTAAAGGTGGCCCCATTAAGTTCTTGGTGAGCCCTAGTGGTAGTAAAATACATGTTTCCCGGTACATAGTCCCCTGGTTTGATCATGATTTGGGAAAGAAGGTTCTCCGCACCACGCCCTTGATGGGTTGGTACCACATGTTTAAAACCGTATAATTCCCGCACCGCTTCTTGCAGGTGTTTAAAGTTTTTACTACCTGCATAAGCTTCATCACCAAGCATAAGTCCCGCCCATTGGTTATCACTCATGGCATTGGTACCACTATCTGTGAGTAGATCAATGTACACATCTTCCGAGTCCAAAAGGAAGGTGTTATACCCTGCCTTCTTTAAAGCCTCTTCTCTTTGCTCTCTGGTTGTAACTGCAATGGGTTCTACCATCTTAATCTTGTAAGGTTCGGCCATATACTTATAATCCACTAGCTCCACTCCAATCCTTGGATATTGTCACACTTTTAGTATAACCCAAGGTTAATAAGAAGTAAAATATTAATATGGCAAATTCGGTTCTGGCACTTGAGCATTGACAAAGAAAGCTGCTACTCCACCTAGCCCTATATGGCAACCAAGGACACTACCAACCACATTGACTAGGAAGTTTTTATAACCTAGAGTACTCTGCAATAAGTCTTTCAGTTCAGCAGCGGTATCTGGATCATCAGCGTGACTAATAGCAATTAACTGATCTGGATGACCCAAAGAGCGCTCTTGCACAAGTTCCCCAATGCGTTTAATGGCGTTTTTCTTACCCCGGACTTTCTGGAAGGGAATCATGAGTCCATCTTTTACGTGTAAAATAGGTTTTACACTGAGAATGCCTCCTAAAAAGGCGCTAGCGTAACTTACCCGGCCGCCTCGGTATAAGTAGTTAAGATCATCAACGGAAAAGACATGTTCAACGTTGTTCTTAGAACGTGCTTTCACACGTTGAATGATGTCTGGATGTGGCGCACCTGCCTTGGCCATTTGAGCCGCTTCTAGGACAATTAATCCTTGAGCGAGGCATCCACCGAGGCAATCAACAATGGTGACTTCCCATTCAGGATATTTGGCTTGGATTTCTTGTGTCACTAAGCGGACAGTGTTACACGTGCCTGATAGTTTAGAAGAAAATCCAATATAGAGGCAAGGGCGGTTTTCTTTCGCATATTTCGTAAAAGTAGAGATGATCAGATCCAGGGGTACTTGGGCAGTGGTTGGCACCTTGCCTGCGCGCATGGCATCATAAACTTGTGCAGGTTTAATAGTGTGTCCATCCAAATATTCATTGTCATCAATATAAACCAAGAAAGGTAGGACATCCACATCATACTCTTTGACTAACTCTTCAGGCAGGTCGCAGGCACTGTCTGTGATAATTTTCAAATTCATTTTTTCCCCTCCAAGAAACTTGTTATCAGTTAGAAAAAGCTTCGACTTATGGCTTAAGAAGTCCTCCCATAATTGCTCAGTGCCCTTGAACTTGCAAAAGCATTCGTGTACAATCTAGATAGAGTTACTTGAAAGCGGGGTGGGGGGTCACACAATGTGTAATGAAGCTTTGGCCTTAGAAATTCGCGGTCGAATTCATGAACTTAAGTCTGAGCAAGTTCGGTTGAGACCGTTTATAGCATCCGATCAAGAGCTTTTCGACCAGTTAGAAAAAGCGATTTCAGAATTGAATTGGGTTTTAACCAAGATGCAATCGGAAGGGGAGTAGGATGAACCGAACCCGATTATTGTTGGCACTTGTTTTTCTTTGAGGTTTGTTTCAGGAGTTGTCCAAGCAAGCACCCAAGGAAGAAGGTGCCTTTTTTCTTTTAATGGAATCTTTAAAATGGAAAGAACAAAAAACCCTGTTCACAGGGAACAGGGTTTTCATATTAGAACTTAGAGACGGGTTACATTTGCTGCTTGCGGACCGCGGTCACCATCAACGATTTCAAAGGTTACCTCTTCGCCTTCGTTGAGGGATTTGAAACCGGAGCCTTGGATTGCGGAGAAGTGTACGAATACATCGTCGCCATCTTCACGCTCAATAAATCCAAAACCTTTTTCTGCGTTAAACCATTTAACTTTGCCAGTCATTCTTTGGCCTCCTAGAAATTATTACTAGTCAAAAGCCTAAATTACGCAAACAGTGTAAACCCTTGCTCAGTCGAAATTAGAGATCGAGGCCAATTTGTTCGCTTCATTTAAATTCTTAACCGCTATTAGTATAACATAAGGAAAAACTACTGTCAACTAAATGTAAGAAC
>JAAZLB010000392.1 GCA_012799535.1 Bacillota bacterium
AAATGGTCGTTTTGATCTCTCAGCCGCGGATCCTTTGGCATATGGGTTTAGCCAATATTTCCGCCTGGGTGAACTAATTGGACGTCACGGTGAATCCGTTTTAAGAAAGAGGTGAGGACCTTCTATGTCTAAATGCAAGTCTCTGATCAGCACTTTTGTTTTCATTTTAGTGTTATTAACCTTAACTAGCTCGGCTTTTGCGGCCTCCTATCCAGCACCGAGGGGTTTTGTGAACGACTTTGCTAATGTTATGGATCAAAGAAGTAGGGCAGAGATTCAACTTATTGCGGAACAACTGCAAAAAGAACAGGGGATTGAGTTAGCGGTAGTGACCGTTACCAGCACCGAGCCCTTAGATCCTAAGGAGTATATTACTGGTTTGTTTAATACCTGGGGTGTTGGTGGTCCAGAAGATAGTGGTTTAGTGATTTTGTTGTCAATTGCCGAGGGGGCCATTGAGGTGGAACCAGGTTACGGTTTAGAGGGTGCCCTCCCCGATGGCTTAATTGGAGCGGTCATCGACCAAGAGGGGATTCCCCATTTCAAAAACAAAGATTTTAGCAAGGGTCTAACGAATATGGCTCGGGCTTATGCCCATATCCTAGCTGGTGAACAGTTTGAAATTAAGAAGGAAAAAACCGGTGGCAATGGTTGGCTCACCTCATTTGTCATCTTTATGTTAATTGTGATTTTGCTTAGACGTAACCGCAAATATCCTCCCGGTGGAACGGGTGGTACAGGTAGTACAGGTGGTAGTGGCGGAACTCGCAGACCGATCATTATTACTGGACCTACTCGTATGCCTGGCCCTCCCAGGGGTGGAGGTTTTGGAGGTGGAGGTTCAAGGCCTTCTGGCGGAGGTTTTGGAGGAGGACGTAGCGGTGGTGGTGGAGCCGGTCGCCGTTTCTAATAGATAAAAAGGAGCGTGAAAACGTGAAAAAGTCAACACAAGTCTTATTGGTTATTGCAGTCATTGTAGTTCTTCTAGTTGTTAGTGTAATTGGCAAGTATAACACACTGATGGAAATGGAAACAGCTGTAGATGCCCGTTGGGCCCAGGTAGAAAACCAACTTCAACGCCGGGCGGATTTGATTCCTAATTTGGTGAACACTGTAAAAGGTTATGCAGCCCACGAAGAAAAAGTCTTTACTGACATCGCAGATGCTAGGGCCCGCCTCTTAGGAGCTAAAAGTCCAGAGGCCCAAATGGAAGCTAACGCTGGATTAGATTCGGCTCTTGGGCGCTTATTGGCTCTTAGCGAGGCTTATCCAGAACTTAAAGCAGATACCAGTTTTGTTCGTCTACAAGACGAATTGGCTGGAACTGAAAATCGCATTGCCACTGAGAGGATGCGTTTTAATGAATCTGTACAAACTTGGAATGCAACCATCAAGAAGTTCCCAACTAATATTTTAGCTAACATGATGGGCAAGCAATCCAAGACATTCTTCGAAGCAGCACCAATCGCCCGTGAAGTTCCACAAGTTCAGTTTTAAAAGTGAAAGGGTCCCGGCGATGGGACCCTTTTTAAAATCCAAAGAGTGGTACAGGCTTAATATCTAATTCTCGCAACATGTCCAAGTCTACAGGTGTAACATGATCTGCAAAATAGTGTAAGACCTCTAGGGCCTCTTCAGGGTGGAGGGTTTCTCCCCAGATCACCATTTGAGTAAGCTGTCCAGGGTGTTGAACCGCGTAGATAGGCTCACCCTCTTCGTCTTTACCGAGCTCTAGCAGGGCTCCCTGTTCAATAAAATACCATAAGCGCTCGTCCGCCAAGGCTATTACATCGGGGGCTTCGCCAGCGGCAATTAACACCACTAATTTTTGATCAACAGAACCAGGTGGTAATAGCTGCAGATCAATGTAGATTTCTTCACTTGTTTCATTGTAGGCATTGGCTAAACCGATCATTTCTTGGGTGAGCTCGTAATAAGCCTCCCCCAGAAAGACAATCTTGGTACGCCCCATGGCTGGATCTGGAGGTTTGGGCCAATAAATACTTAAAAGGATAATAGCTATAATCGCCCCCAGTCCTCCAAAAATCACCCATTTAGAAACAGGTGGAGGTGGTCCATCTCCCTCTGGTTTTTCACCCACAACTGCTTTGGCAATTTGGGGGCAGCCGGTTTTCCCACATCCTCCTTTTCTTTTCCAACAATCAACATGGTGCACCGTCCGACACCGGGGGCAGACCACCACTTCATCTTCTTGGGTAATGGTCTCTTGGCAAACAATGCAGGTTTGTCCTAGATGTTCAGAACCGCTAGTGATCTTTTCTAGGTTATTCATTGCAATCTCCCCAATACTAGAAAAGTTGTAGTATGATATAATTACAGAATATCACATTGTCGTAGCTCTGCCAACCTTAGGCGTAGCATCAACGAGCTTAAAGGGGTGCATCAGAATTAAACCACAAGTGGAAATATATACAGATGGAGCCTGCAGTGGCAACCCTGGACCAGGGGGATGGGCAGCAGTTTTACTTTTTGGTTCTCATCAAAAGGAGATCTCAGGCTATGAACCAGATACTACAAATCAGAGGATGGAATTATTGGCCGCTATTAAGGGCCTACAAAGTTTAAATCGACCTTGTAGGGTGAAGCTATATTCTGATAGTGCTTATTTGATTAACGCCTTTACCCTAGGCTGGATCGAGAATTGGCAAAGAAATGGTTGGCTTAACTCTAAGAAGGAGCCCGTGAGTAATGCGGATCTTTGGCATGACCTAGTAGAACTTGCGGATCAACACGATATTGACTGGATTAAAGTAAAGGGTCATAGTGATAATAAGTTTAACAATCGCTGTGATGCTCTGGCTAGGGCGGCCATTGAAGAGCACAGGTAGGGGTGGGAGCGTGCAGGTAGACTATAGAGAACTAATCGAAGAAATCAAGGAAATCACCACTGTAGATGGCTTTGTTTCTTCCTGTTTGGAAATCAAAGAAAGCATGTTTTTTTATGATCGGGATTTGATGTTAGCTGCCTATAGTGCCTCTTTAGAGCTTTTGGTAGTAGCCGCTTTGTTTAGTGCTTCCCTCCACGGCAAGAGAGAATTGCACAGGGCTGAAACTGAAGTGGTTCGCCATGTGGATGAATTGTTGGAGGAGTTGACGAAATATCGTCTACCTTTAGATATTCAATATGTCGTAGATCGTTATCTACAGGATGCAGGCTTTCAAACTAGTCTTCGCATGCCCGTTTATACGCAGATGATGCGCAATTATGCTTCTTCTACTGAATATCGAGAAGAGTCTATTGATATGCTCATTCAACAAGCTCATAGGTGTATTGCTAAGGATAGTGATGATTTAGAAAAGGAGTTAAACCTCATCTTAGGTCAAGTGGGAACAAAGATGTTACGGGGTGGCCATTTAAGACCGATTTGGTTACAGATCAGCCATCCTCGCATTTATATCATCTTACTGGGATTGCAAACCATGATGAACAACTTCCAAGTTACACCTTATTATAACTTTCCCTTTCAAGATATCACTACAGAACGGCAAAAACGCAAGAAAATTGCTGGTAATGTTGTTTTGGATCTAGGAGTGTTCCGCAATTTTCGGCAAGGGGGTTCTGGGTATACGGATCTGAACGTGGTCTTAGTTAAGGATGATTACGATCACTACTTAGAGAACTTTTTGTCCAACTTTGATTATCTAGATGGGGAACCGGATCAAGAGTTCATTAATCTGATTGTGGCTATTTTCGAAACTCGGCTAGTTAATGAGGAGCTAGAGAATGGGTTGTTGCTGAAGCTCTTGGTTTATTGTGATTATTGGCAGATTAGTGAGGTTAGTGATGTAGCTTTGGAGATCTTAGAGCTCCTAGATCCAGATGATCCTCTGTACTTTGGCTTCTGGACTCTTTTACGTTCCTTAGATGGGAAGGCCTTGCCAGCTATTCGCCGTTTTATTCGCAAAAACCGTGAATCCCCCTTACTGCCCTATATCTCCATATTTCTCTCCCGCGGTAAACCAGGGAAAAGGAAGTGGGATTTGCTCACGGAAATCTTTGAAAACTATCCCTATGAAGATGAGGATAAAGCTCAAATGGCCCGTTCTATCGCTCACTACGGGGGAACAGAGGCGGTCACTTATTTGGAAAACGCTCTAGCGGACGCCCAGGCAACAAAAGATGCTTATCGCCTGGGAATCGAAGAAGCCCTAGCTTCTGCCAGGGCTAATGAGGATTAGTTTGTTTCCTTTTAATCTTCGTAATAGCCCAAAGGGCCGCCTCCTGCACAGCCAGGCTAGGATGGTTGTGGGCAGTTTTTTCTAAAATATCTAGTGCTTCGGGATTTCCTTGGTTACCAAGTACTATACAAGCATTTCGTTGCAAGATGTTTTTCCCTCGCCAAGCTACACTAGTTTGACTAAAGGATTCTGCAAACTCGTTTTTATCCATGTTCAATAAGGATAGCAAGGGTACATGGGGGCCAACGAAAGGCTTAAAGTCTGGGTCAGAGACTGGCTCAACCTGTCTATTGATGGGGCAGGCCTGTTGGCAAGTATCACAACCCCAAAGCCTAGTACCAAGTTTTTCTCGAAGTTCTTCTGGAAAAGAACTGGTTTGGGTGAGGTAAGAAAGACAGCGTTGCGGTTTGATCTTACCTGGAGCTATAAGTGCCTGGGTAGGGCAAGCCCTGATGCAGGCATCACATTCTATGGGGCAAGACCATCCGTCTTGTCCTTCTTTTTTTGTAGGAGATAAGTCCACATCAACCAAGATTTCCCCTAAGAAAACCCAGGATCCAAAGGGTGGCACATAGACGGCACAATTACTACCAGGATATCCTAGTCCCCCTTCTATTGCTAAAGCCCGATCCACAAGAAAACTAGTATCTACGGCTTTGGTGCATTTATTAGCACCACAGTGTTCTTTTAGAAAGTGAACAACCTTGTCCATCCGTTCATCTAAAACCTTATGGTAGTCTCGACCCCAAGCGGAACGGGAAATTGTTCCATGGAGTGGGGGTGTGGGCCCCGCATCCCCTGTGTAATAAGCCACGGCCAGGGAAATAACACTTTGGGCACTGGGCTGTAGAGCTTGGGGGTTAATTCGTTTCTTGAGATCAGGATGGGCGAAAGCAGGGTAGCGTTTCTCTGCCTGTGCTTCTTCTAACACAGGTAGATATTTTTCAAGGGGAGTTGCTGGCATGATGGCAAACGCATCAAACCCAGCAGCATGAATTGCATTACTAAGTTGATCTAAGGAAATCACCGCTTCACCCCTTTCTGTCCTAACAAAAAGGAGGAACACGAGGTTCCTCCTTTGAATCTATTTGGCCGCTTCCACCGAGACGATTTCGGGGATTTCGTGTTTGAGGATTCTTTCAATGCCACCCTTTAAAGTAAGTTGTGACATGGGGCATCCTACACAAGCACCGGTTAGCCTAACGGTTACCACGTTATCTTCACTAACGTCTACTAATTCAACATTACCACCATCAGCTTGAAGGGATGGGCGGATTTTATCTAAAACTGCCTCTACTCTTTCTTTCACCTCGACACCTCCTAGGCATTGTTCTTTACTAAGTATACACCTATTATTTAGGAAAGTCTACATTATGCATATTTCTGACTCAGGTACCACAAAACGTGCGATAAGGTGTAACTGAAGGGGGAGGAGGTTGGGCGAATTTTTTCTGTTCTGGCCTGTGGGCAAAGGGTTTTTCTAGAACCTTTAAGAGCGTTTTTAGAGGGCAATAGTCATCATCTTCCACTGCAGCCCTCAAGGCTTCTTCCACCCGATGATTGCGGGGAATTACCGCGGGGTTTTTGCTTCTCATCAGCTCCTTGCCCGAATCAACGCCACCTGGTTGCCTGCTCAGGCGCGCTTCCCAACGTTTTTGCCAACTAGTAAATTCGGGGGAAATATGTAAGTCTTCTTGGCTCGTTTGATCGAAGGTAAGATCTAAAAAGGTATTAGTATAATCTGCTTGATTTTGATACATAAGCTGCAGAAGATTCTTGATCAGATCTTCGTCATTGGACTCATTACCGAAAAGACCTAGTTTCGCTTTCATCCCAGCTAGCCAGTGCCCGTTATATAAGTCTGCAAACCTTTCTAATTCAGCTTGGGCTAGCTTGGAAGATTCCTCTGGATCTGTACTTAATAAGGGAACCAAAGCTTCTGCGAAACG
>JAAZLB010000393.1 GCA_012799535.1 Bacillota bacterium
AAGCCTCCCCAAATTTGGGTGAGGCTAATTGATTCTCTTGAAGACTATTCCGATTTACGCTTCTACCTCATAGTTCGTGTAAACTTCTTGGACTTCATCGAGTTCCTCCAACATTTCAATCAGTTTCTCAATTCCTTCCACCGCATCTTCTGCTATGGCAACAGTATTTTCGGGAATAAAGCTAATCTCAGCACCTAAGAAGGTAAGTCCCTGTTCTTCTAAATCCGCCTTGATTTGCACAAATTCACTTGGATCTGTGAGTATTTCGATTACGTCTCCGTCGGTAAGTACATCATCGGCCCCAGCCTCCAAGGCTAAGAGCATTACTTCATCCTCGTCCACTTCGCCCCGTTCCACAACTAAGAGGCCCTTACGCTCAAACATCCAAGCGACGCAACCACTTTCACCTAAGTTTCCGCCATATTTAGAAAAGCGGTGGCGTAGTTCTCCTGCGGTACGATTGCGATTATCAGTGAGAGTGTGGAGCATAATAGCTACCCCATTTGGTCCGTAACCTTCATAAAAAACCTCACTATAGGTGGCTCCATCCAATCCACCAACACCCCGGGCAATAGCTCGTTCGATGTTGTCATTAGGCATATTCACTGCCCGCGCGTTATCTATGGCCAAGCGCAGGCGAATATTAGAGTCGGGGTCAGGTCCACCTTCTTTAACCGCCACAGTAATCTGGCGACCTACTTTAGTGAAAATTTGACCACGTTTTGCATCTTCCTTGGACTTTTTGTGCTTAATATTGGCCCACTTGGAATGTCCTGCCATCAGATCACGCCCTTTCGTCCCCATTTTAGCATGGAAACTTTATCTAGACAAGGATTACCTCAAGGGCGAAGAAGCAACCGCCAGTTTTATGCGAGTTAGCAGCCAATAATGAAGGGTTAAAACAAAAAGGACCAAGATCAGAGGAGGAGCTAAACGGGAGATCAACAGGAAATCATAGAGGCCGTGCAAAAATGCTGCCAGAGCGACTCCTTTGGTCAATTCGCTACTTGGTCTTGAAGACAATTTGGCTAAGCCAAGGTAATAACCTGCCAGGCCTGAAAAGGCAATATGAGCCAAAGTGGCGATGGTACCCCTCAAAGGGGCGATGGTTAAGCCAAAGGCGGAGATATAGAGAATATTTTCGATAACTGCAAAGCCGATAGCCACGGCAATTGAGTAAATTATACCATCCATAGGTTCGTTAAACTCAGGTGACTGGGCCACTGCTAAGTAGGTAGCCAAAAACTTAAAAGTTTCCTCCCCCAAACCCACGACGAAAAAAGACAACATCAATTGGGTCAAAAGAGAGTGGGTAGTTTGCAAAAGCCCAGCGAAGGGTGATTCCCAGGCTAAGGCCAAGAGGACCGCGATCCCGCCGAAGAAAAGACATTTACCAAGCTGAGAAGTGGGTTCTTGCTCCACAACATCATAACGATTAAAGTACCACAGCCAAAACAAACCAGGCAATAATGAGGCAAGTGCAACTTGGAGCAAGATGTCACCCTTCCGACTTAATTTTCCGGTTCTGATTCAAAGGTTAATAAACGTTCTCCGTGCTCCCAATAAATAGCTTGTTGAGCTTGACAAGCTCCACAGCGGAATAAATCCGTAAAGGCGTCTTCCGGCGTCTCATCTTCCATGACTTGATTACAAAATGGACATCTGATCACCGTTTCACCCCCTCTATGCATAGCATGCACAGTTGGGATAAATTCATAAGTGAGAATCATTAGCAGGAAAATGATTTATTGTGGAGAAACATATAATCCACCACACCAAATAAGGAGGTAGTTTCATGAAATTAGGTGAAGTTTTACGCAGTGGTGACTGGAAAAACGAAAAGCACGTTCCAGTAATCACCGCTCCAGACACGGTAAAAGCAGGCGAAGCCTTTGAAATTGGTTTAAGCATTGGTGCAGAGGATCCCCATCCAAACACTGCCGAACACCATATCCGCTGGATTAAGCTTTTATTCCAACCTACTGAAGGATTTACTTTCGAACTAGCTGACGTTCAGCTAGCCGGCCATGGTGAAGGATTGAAGGGTGGACATGAAGGACCAGTATACACCGATCCTTTTGCCAAAGTAACTGTTCGCCTCAAAGAATCTGGAACCTTGTTGGCTATGAGCTACTGCAATATTCACGGACTCTGGGAAAACAG
>JAAZLB010000394.1 GCA_012799535.1 Bacillota bacterium
CTCTCCTTTTATTACAGGAAGCGGGTCTAATCAAGCTCGATCCTAAGGCAGGCATTGAACCAACCGTTTTTGACATTACAGAAAACAACCTGCAAATTAAATTCCATGAGTTAGAAGCGGCCCAACTCAGTCGTAGTCTCCCTGATGTGCAGGCTGCAGTAATTAATGGGAACTACGCCCTTCAAGCGGATCTGAATCCCGCTGAGGATGCCATCTTTTTAGAAGGTTCTGAGTCACCTTATGTAAACGTGATTGCAGTACGGGCAGATGATGTGGATAACCCCTTATTTGCTAAACTGGTAGAAGCCTTGCTCAGTGACGAAGTTAGGGAGTTTATCTTGCAACAATATGGCGGGGCGGTTGTCCCTGTATTCTAAAAATTTAAGGAGGGTCTCCTGAGAAGTCTCGGGAGATCCTCCTTTTCTTTACCCTAAAATTCTCACCCCATAAGGTGGGAGCACCAACGCCTGGCCTACATCCACCAGTTCTTGACTGAGGAGATCATGAACTAGTCTAGGTGTGGCTTGGGGCCAAGAGATTTCCCCTAAGTTCACCATGTGGCTAGTGGGAGAATTATTCAATAGGACAAGCACCTGATCCTCATCTAAATAGCGGACGAAACCGAAGACATTAGTAGCACTATCTGCTACAACTGTGCGAGAACGACCAAGCCTTAAGGCTGGATACTCTTTTCTCACGGCAATTAACTGACGATACCACTCTAAAAGCTCTTGATTCTGTTGATCAGGATCCCAGATCATCCCCCGACGACAATCAGGGTCATTATAGCCAACCATCCCCACCTCATCCCCATAATAGATCATGGGAGCTCCTTCGTAAGTAAGCTGAAAAGCTACTGCTAAAGCTAATTTGCGTTCATCCCCCTGGCAGGTGGTTAGAAACCTTTCCGTATCATGACTTCCCAAAAGATTGAACATGGCTAAGTTCACCCCGTGGGTGTGATTAACCTGCACCTTGGCTAAACGGTTAGCAAAAGATTCAGCCCGAATCACACCCTTGGCGAAAAAATCTAGGCAGGCATACTGGATGGAATAATTCATCACACAGTCAAACTGATCCCCTCGCACCCATTCACTAGCTTCATGCCACACTTCTCCCACAATTAAGGCCTCAGGATTTTCTGCTTTAATAGCCTTACGAAACTCCCGCCAAAATTCATGATCGATTTCGTTAGCCACATCCAAGCGCCAACCATCAATACCATACTCCCGAATCCAATAAGTCCCCACCTCAATGAAGTACTCTTTCACATCTGGTTGGTTAGTCATGAGTTTTGGCATGCTCGCAATACCATTAGCAAAGGTCTCATAATTAGGGGGATTGGTCTGTACAGGGAAATCCTCAATATTGAACCAATGGGCGAAAGGGGAATTCTCCCCATGCTCTAGAACATCTTGGAAAGCAAAAAAACCAAAACCACTATGGTTAAAAACTGCGTCAAAGATTACTTTGATGCCATGACTATGGCACTTTGCAATCAAGGTGCGCACTGTCTCTTCATCCCCAAAGTGGGGATCAATTGTGTAATAATCTACCGTATCGTATTTGTGGTTGCTAGGTGCCTGAAAGATGGGGGTAAAATAGATTACATCTACCCCTAAATCCACTAAATAGGGTAAATGATCAATCACCCCCTGCAAATCCCCACCCTTTTGGCTTGTCACTGTCGGTAAGGTATCCCAGGGCTCCACATTCGGGGGATCATTACTAGAATCTCCATTGGCAAAACGCTCGGGAAAGATTTGGTAAATCACCGCCCCTTGGGCCCACGACGGTGGCTCCCATAAATCCCCTAGGGCAATATAGGGGTATTGAAACTGACTATTCGGGGGGATATTCTCAAAAAAGCCCTTTTCAGTGTAAAACAGTCTTCGGTGCCCATCATCCAATAAAAAGACGTAGGCAAAGCGCTTAGTTTCTAGTTGCAAATCCACTTGGTAATAGGCGAACAGCTCATCTTGGGCTACCACCTCCATAGTGGCTAGCAGAGGTTCAGAACCTTGGTAGCGATCTTGGTAAAGCAC
>JAAZLB010000395.1 GCA_012799535.1 Bacillota bacterium
GAGCGTCTAGAACCAAAAACTGGCTCTAACGTTAACCCTATTATAAATCCCCAAGGAGCCTATTTCATTAGACAGAAAAGAAATGTGTCGTAAATTTGGACAAAATCGAAAAATGTCTAAAAAGTTCGATGGATCCAAACATGACTTGAAGAGCTTCTCGTGACAAAGTCTTTAATATTATCCACGATGGCTTGCCCTTTTCTTGGCATACTGCATGTCCCTTTTTTCTGCCATAAAAACATAGTATCCATCGAATTCACTAATCTGGACGCCACCGAAAATGGAAATAAACTTATTCTTGTACCACTCTTTTCTCTTGGTCACCATATACATCCTACCACCCACCACCAGACGATTAAACCCCTTCTCGATAAACGCCTTTGGCACGGAAAAGTCGGTGTGATAGGGTGGGTTGGAAAGAATCAAGTTAAAGCCTGTGTCAGAAAAATCTCTAAACCCATCACTTCTATAAACGGTGACGTTAGGCACCTGATTGAGCACGGCATTCTCCTTGGACAACTGCACTGCTACAGGGTTAATATCAACCATAACCACTTGCTCTTGCCCGACAATTTTAGCGGCTAAAATTCCTACTACGCCATAACCGCAACCTAGATCTAAAACACGATCCTCTCCCTTAAATTCTACAATGGACAACATGGCTGCCGTACCTCGATCCAAGTCCTGAGGAGAAAACAACTCTGGATCAGTTTTGAACATTAAATTATAACCGTGAATATCTAGGTGAAGCATAGTCTCCACCCTTTCTGTACAAGAATTTGGTTGCTAAAACGGATACAATGAACAAAGCTTTAATTCAATTACAAACAGCAAACGACCCCAAAATCCTTTGTGGATCTCTTTGACTGGCATTCGACGAATCCGGTAGGGATCCACTTTTTCATACATATTCGTACCGAAGGAGCTTGTAAAAGCAGCCTCAAAACCAGCTTTTTTAACCTCCTCTACTACTTCGTCGTTCACTCCACTATCGGGATAAGAGAAATAAGGTGCCTCTCTCCCTAAGCGGTCTTCTAAGACTTTCTTAGATTGTGTGATTTCTGCTTTTCGTCTGGCTTGTGAGACCGTGGTCAAATCCACATGGTGAACAGTGTGAGGCATTACCGTAATACCCTGGTCTTCTAGGGTAAGGATTTGCTCCCAATCCATTAACCTTAGCTCTGCAAAGCCCTTATCTAGATCCCAGCGATTAACTCCCCCGATTTCCCCGGTGGCCACAAAAACTGTGGCTGGGTAATCATGGTTTTTCAAAATTGGAAAGGCCTTTTCATAATTGTCCATATAACCATCATCAAAACTAATGACCACAGCCTTAGGTGGTAGTTTTGATCCTTCTGTCAAATATTCCACGGCCTGTTTAAGGGGAATCACATTGTAGCCCCCTTTCTCTAAGTAGGTCATGTGCCAGGCAAAATCCCCTGGCCTAACTGCGATTTCCCCTTCTTTACCTGTTCGCTCGTTGATCGCATGGTAGTGCAGAACAATTACCCCAAAATGGGATCTATGTAGCAAAAGAAATAGACCTATTACCACTACAACAAGCCAGATCCACCGTCGGGACACTAGACCACCCTTTTCTTAAATGTCCTTCCTATTATCCCTGATCAGGATGGGATCTAGTCGCTTTAGAAAGCTATCTAAGCCGATGGGGAGTCAATTAGGAGGGGGGGTAGTTGTTCTCTAAATTGGTTGGCCCCACCATTGGCTGGGTGCCGCACTTTTTGACAATCTGGACCGAGGGTGGATGCTGACTTTTCACCAATAGCAATGATCTGAATATTAGGTGGACAAAGGGCAATCAATTGTCTAAAGAATTCTAAACCGTTCTCAAGTTCTTGCTCCTTTGGAGTACGATTGGTTAAGCCTCCCTTTTCTGGTTTGAAAGGATGGAAGGGAAAAATATTCCATAGTATGATCTCTAAGGGGGACAACGGTAGCTTCTGGAGGAGACCCCAAACAATAGTGGCGGTGGGCTCCGCATACCCTTGTTCTCGTACAGTTTTAGAAGATGCCGCTTTTGGGGAGCTAGTCCGTTGGGGGGTAAAGTTCGGTAATACTATGTCTGGAGCAATATCGGGCTGATTTCCCAAAAGGATTCTTTCAGACGTCATGGGTATCCCAGAAAACTTCCCTCCTTGGTAAC
>JAAZLB010000396.1 GCA_012799535.1 Bacillota bacterium
ACACCCTCTGATAATGAACTAGATAGTAGAACCCCTAGAATTAGATCCTAGGGGTATTTTATTACTCAAAAACTATTAAAAGAATACCTTCCCCAAACCGAAGTGCGATATTTTCACTAATGGCTTCATTGCTGATGCTTAGAGTAGAGCCCTTGGTTAGGGTAGCATCTACAAGGGGATAACGTAAGCCTTGAGTGTTAACCTCTTCCACCGTTGAGGTTAAGGGGAGTAACGAAACAGTACTCCCCACTCTTACTTTTGCCTCAAAATTTCCCTTACAAGCAGATAAGCGCTGGCCCTTAGTGTGGAGACAATTTGTTATTTCTGCCTTGGCCAGACGGTACAGTAGGCCCACATTACCTAATGAATGGTCAATTCGACTACCCCAACCTCCAGCCAAATGGATTTCTTTAGCCCCATGTTCTAAGGCGTACTCAACAGCCAAATCTAGATCCGTTTGGTCTTTAGCTACAGGAAACCTCTCCATAGGTATCCTTTGCTGTTGCCAATAATCTCGAGTTTCTTCATTTAATGAATCCCAATCTCCCATAATTATGGTGGGTGTCAAACCCCAAGTGCGAGCCCAAGCGGCCCCACCATCAGCGCAAATTACCAGGGTATCCCCGTCTATCTCAAGGGGTAGAGATTGGGGCACATCTTCCCCAGAGCCAATCACAAAAGCTGTGCTACCCTTGATCGGGTTCAAAAATCTCCCTCCGTTTGCCCAGAAGATGAATGGTTATTCCTACCAAAATAGCTTCCACCACCAAGTATGATGCATTATAGCTTAAGGAATATAGTAGTGCTGGAGTTCCTTCAGGGGCATATTCAGCAAAAAATATCACACCGGAAGCTACGTGGGTGAGATAACGTAAAAGCGAGCCTATGGCAACTCCCAACAACCGCCTCTGGCGCAATATCCCAAAGCCAGCCACACCTAAAACTGCATAGGGAACGGGATAATCGAGTAACAATTGGACAGGATGGATAATATAGGGTGATAAGAGTAATTTCAAGAAACCCAACAACGCTCCCCCTAAGATACCCATTTTTCCACCACGGCGGAAGGCTAAAATGAAGATGGGTATCATCTCCAAAGAAACACTGCCTCCATAGGGCATCCTCCAGAACTTTAACATAGACAATAAAAGAGCCGCACCAACCAATAAAGAAGTTTCCAACATGATTCGAAGATTTTTGTCACGCATCGAATCCACCTCCTAAGAATTTCGAGTAGATCCGCCTAGTACTAGGTAGTAAAAAAACATGGAACATAAGCGGTCCATGTTTGGGTCTACCGCTTCCCTGCGCTGGAATTATCCAACAGGTTCTAAGGGTTAGGACTAATTTCATCCACTCTCAGCCAAAGCACCCCTAGCGGAACTATTTCGTTACCCTATACTTCTCTATTGAGTTGAAAACTCCTTTTTCAAAATCGCCTTAACAAGAAGGGCACCTACGGCGTTCTCGGTGCCCTTCTTGTCCTAAGCTGATTGGCCATCTATGTCATTTATCTATTTTTCACGTACTTCGATCACGTGAAGACTCTGCGCCCAGGGAGATGGTTTTTCTATGGGTGAATATCCATGCCACACCACAGGTAGGACATGGCACTAATGTAGGACCTCCTTTCTTAAGTATTTGTTGATTAGCCAATCAGCTTTAGCTACATTATATGATCGGTTATTAGATTTGTCAAGCATCAATGCTAAATATTCTGTTTATTTGAAGAAACAAAGAGGGGTAAGTGTCCTTACCCCATCAGAGAGCGCATTTTCGCCATATACTCCTGAGGATCTTGCGCTTGAAATATTGCTGATCCTGCCACAAAATTAGTGGCACCTGCTTGCGCCAAAAGTCCAATTGTATCCAGATTAACTCCCCCATCTACTTGAAGCTCAATCGGACGCTCACCGATTAGCCCGTGGCAGGCTTTAACCTTTTCCACCATGGTGGGGATAAATTTTTGACCGCCGAATCCAGGATTCACAGTCATAATTAAAATTAAGTCTAAATCATCCAAAACATATTCTAAACCTGTCAAAGGTGTATGGGGATTAAGGGCTACACCCGCCTTAACTCCCAATTCCTTGATCGCCCTCAGAGTTCTTTGCAGATGGGTAACCGCTTCATAGTGAACAGTAATGAATTCCGGTTGAACTTGGGCAAAATCCTCTAAATAGCGTTCTGGTTTCTCAATCATTAAATGAATATCCAAGGGTAAATTGGAACAACGCCGCACTGCCTGAATAATAGGCAGTCCGAAACTAATATTGGGTACATAATTCCCATCCATTACATCAAGGTGCAATAGATCAGTGGTACTAACCCTGGCAATTTCTTCTTCAAGACTAGCAAAATCCGCAGCTAAAAGTGAGGTGCTAATTCTACGATTCACTAACTTCATCCTTCCTAGTAAAGTGGTGCCACTTCATCTAAAAGGAGCAAATAATGTTGATAGCGATGGGAAAAAATCTTCCCTTC
>JAAZLB010000397.1 GCA_012799535.1 Bacillota bacterium
GAACTAGTCTGGGCAATATATCGCTCCATATCATCAATATGGATGCCCATGGCAATGATCCAATCGTAATCCTGATAAAGTCTGGCATAGGTTAACTTTTCCGAAATTTCATCACTATGGAGCTTCTTAAACCAATAACGAAAGAACAGCTCCCCATGCTCTTTAACACCCTCTAACTCCGTTAAATAGGGGGTGTTACCCTTAAGATCGGTGGTTTCAGTAGAAAGGTACGTCCCTTCGGTTTCAGGAAAGTTAGGGTGTACTACCCGGATGGCGTAATCTGGTCCCCCATCATAGTTCAAAACCCCATTTACCCAAATGTAAGAACCACCGTCGAACTCTAGGTTGCGGATCTTTTCTGCAACTCTTGCCTGTGTATGCTCCTCGATCAACTGGCTCCCTACTCCCCACAACCCCGTAACTTCCCCATGATCAATAGTGCGAAAATAGCGTAGTTCGGTCTGTAATAGAGCTATAGTGCTAGGTAAATCGCCTTGGAAAACCCCACTAGGATCGTACAAGATTTCCCCCGAGATGTTATTCCATAACAGGGCTGTCCAATAATCGGGACCTGTTTGCCGATCCGCATCACCACGAAACCGATTAATAAAATAGGCCACAAAATCCTCGTCGGTTAAATGGGCTTCATAACTAAGGGTTTCATATCTACGATCCACTACCCGTTCATAATAGTTGGCTTCCAATTCTCGAGCCACGTCAATTTCTCGAATGAGGTTGTCCACGGTGTTTTTCAGAAAGTCTTGCTTGATCCCTGTAATTGTTAGCTCCATCTCATCAAGATACACATCCCCTACTTTCCGGAAAGAAAGCCAAGATGCATAGCCAATCACAAAGCAGACAACTATGACAAGGACAATCTTGGTAATTTTATAGCATTCTTTTGTCATAACAGCACCTTCTATTACTTAACCAGGAACTATAACTATTAACTCAAATCATTATACATCAAAAAACCAAAAAAGCCCAGTATAATCCCACCGGGCTAAGTTTAGAAGTGATAATCCCATCATAACTTGGTACAAAGTGTGCACCCGTTGCAGGTATCCTATTTACTCGTGGAGAAGAAAAACGCCTATTGAGTATATTATCATTTGAGCAGAGGGGATGGTTATATGAACCTAATTTCTTGGAATGTAAATGGGCTAAGAGCCTGTATAAATAAGGGCTTTATGGATTTTTTCACGGACATTGACAGTGATTTTTTCTGCCTGCAGGAGATCAAACTCCAAGAAGGGCAAATCGATTTAGAGCTACCTGGCTATCATCAATACTGGAACTACGCGGAGAAAAAGGGCTATTCAGGAACGGCCATCTTTACGAAGCATGAACCCCTTTCTGTAACCAACGGCATTGGTCAGGACGAACACGATCAAGAAGGAAGGGTCATCACCTTAGAGTATGACAGTTTTTATTTAATTACCGTGTATACCCCTAACTCTCAACGGGGTTTAACTCGACTCGATTACCGCATGACCTGGGATGATGCTTTTAGGGACTACTTAAATGGTTTGCAAGAGCAAAAACCTGTGATTGTCTGCGGGGATCTCAATGTGGCTCACCAAGAGATTGATCTAAAAAACCCCCAAACTAACCGAAAAAATGCTGGTTTTACGGATGAAGAACGAAACAAGTTTACTGAGCTTTTAGAAGCGGGCTTCATTGACACTTTTCGCCACCTCTATCCAGACAAAGTAGACGCTTACACTTGGTGGTCGTATTTCGCCAATTCCCGAGAACGTAATATTGGCTGGAGAATTGACTACTTTTTAATATCCAATGAGTTAAAGGGCAAGATAATTGATGCGGAAATCTATGATCA
>JAAZLB010000062.1 GCA_012799535.1 Bacillota bacterium
ATGGGTTAGTTTCGGAAATACTAGTGTTACGGGGCACCCCCTTAGTACAAGTGGGAGACACAGTGCGGAAAGGGGATCCCCTCATTTCTGGCGAATATTATGATCAACGAGGTAGAAAGCAAGTAGGAGCTGCCCGTGGTGTGGTTTTAGCAAGAACCTGGCACAAAGGGGTGGGAGAAGCCTCCTTCACTAGATGGGAACCAGTCCCAACTGGCCGAAGACGGCTCCAATTTCTATTTATTATTGGTCCCCTTTCTCTACCCTTGGGAAAAAGCTATAGTCCAAGCACACACATAGTCACTAAACGGGAATGGACTCTATCATTGGGTACAGCTCTTCTCCCCTTTAAATGGACTAAGGTCGAGTATCTGGAAGTAGAATACATGCCTACCACCCTTCCCCTTGAAACGGTGAGAAAGATAGCTAGGGATCTAGCATGGGAAAACCTTTTAGCACAGGGGATTGATCCAGAGAAGGTCCGGGATGAGCGAGTTGATGAAGCTAATCTAGCTGATGATGAGGGTATTCATCTCACCCTCTGGGTAGAAGTGGAAGAGGACATCGGGAAGTTCTTCCCCCAATAATTTGCACTTAATCTTAGTATTGCTTATAATAAGGGCAGAAGAAAAAACAGGAGGACGGTCGATCTATTGAGTCAGATATTACGCCTTCAAGATAATGAACAAGCTCAAGTTGTTAGTGGAAAAAGGGATGAAAATTTGCGCCTCGTTGAGGCAGCTTTCAATGTGAAAATCGTGCCCCGTGGCTTAGAATTGTTAATTAGCGGTGGAGAAGAGGCTGTGGCTAAGACTAAGCGAGTTTTGGAGAACATCGCTTCTGTGGGCCCGAATCTGACTAGTCACGATGTTTACTATGCCATCCAGTTAAGTGAGAATGGTGAATCCACTACTTTGCATGAGCTTAGTTCAGGGGTAGTTGTAAGCACCCACCGTGGTCAGCAAATTCGTCCTAAGACTTCAGGCCAACGTCGCTATATCGAGACAATTAAAGAAAACGACATTGTTTTCGGAATTGGTCCTGCTGGTACAGGCAAGACTTATCTAGCTATGGCTATGGCGATTGCCAGTCTCAAAAAGAAAGAAGTGGAGAGAATTATCCTTACTAGACCGGCTGTGGAAGCAGGAGAACATCTTGGATTTTTACCTGGGGACTTACAGGACAAGGTAGATCCATATTTACGTCCTCTCTATGATGCCCTTTATGACATTTTAGGGCAGGAGACTTATGTGAAATATCAGGAAAGAGGTATCATCGAAGTGGCTCCTTTAGCCTATATGCGAGGGAGAACCCTAGATGATTGTTTTATCATTTTGGATGAAGCGCAAAATTGTACACCAGAGCAGATGAAAATGTTTTTAACCCGCTTGGGGTTTGGTTCACAAGCAGTTGTGACTGGAGATATTACCCAAGTTGATTTGCCTCGGGGGAAAGTGTCGGGATTGATTAAGATTCAAGAGATCCTCACCGGTGTTGAAGGGATCGGCTTTTGCTATTTGCATGAGAGTGATGTGGTTCGTCACCCCTTGGTGCAAAGAATTATCCAAGCCTACGAAACTTATGAAAAATCCCAGTCATGAGGGGGAGCATTGTGAAACGGAAAAATAAAAATGGTTTCCAGAAACTCAAGGAGCGGGTTGTGGAACAAACGACATTCCGCCAGTGGTTTTTAGGTATTGTGATCACTTTAGGCCTAATCGCCATCATGACCTTTGCCGCCTTGCCCCTTGGTGTGACGGTTGAGGTTGGACAAGTCGCGAAAAAAGATTTAGCTGCACCGATCACAGCCATTAATACTAGTGAGACTGAGCGTCTGGAAGAAGAAGCGGCTCGCAGGGTACTTTTAGAGGCGAACGAGGATCCTAGTTATCATTTGATTAACCCTGCCATCGTCTTGCGAGTCGAAGAAAATCTCACAGGAATACTCAATCTCTTACGTTCGAGCATTCAAACGGAACAAGAAATAGAAGAAGAGGCGGAGTCTTCCGTCTTATCTATTTCTGAGGTAGATCGACGTTTAATCCGAGATTGGAAAATAGAAATTCCTGATTATATTCTTAAAGCCATAGCCACATTGAGCTTGCCTGAATTCGATCATTTTGCCCAGGTTATTTCGGATTTGTTATTAACCACCATGGAAGAGCGAATTAGCGAAGATGGTCTGAGGGATGCCCGTGATGCCTTTGAAGCTCAAGTGCGGAATGCTAAGTTAAAACCGGATTTGACTCAAGGGGC
>JAAZLB010000398.1 GCA_012799535.1 Bacillota bacterium
CACTTGCACCGTAAATTTTAGACCAAAGTGCTCTAATAGATCCTTACGCCTCGGTGATGCGGACGCTAATATTAAATTCATTCGTCCTCTCCCCTTTTTATTTAGGTATAACAAATTAATATTCCTCCTGGATTCGAAAATCCCTGCCCAAAAAAAGGGAGCCCTGTGGACTCCCGTACTTAACGTTGGCGATGGGGAATGGTGATTGGACCGAAATCCCTCCCCAATTCCTGGAGATATCTATCCTGATTAAACCGGTTTATATTGATCTTCCAGCCCTCGAGGTGCTGGTAATGGGCACTAATCCACTCCCAAGGATAAACAAGTTGCTCTTCTAGATCTGCCCTTCTCCAACCTAATTCGTGCTCCACCTAGCCTCCTCCTTTGCCCCTGATTAATACGGGGTTTTCAGCTCCACCCCCTGATAATAGTATTGGAGAATTTCTGCATAATCATACCCGGCTAAGGCCATTCCTTGGGCACCGTATTGACTCATTCCCACACCATGACCGAAGCCCCATACAGAAAAGACTAGTTCATCACCAATTACTTCCCCGGTAAACCAGGTAGACCGTAAACCGAGACGTTGGCGAATGTCTCGACCGCTAAACCACTTTTCTCCCACTTCCACCGTTTTAACTCGCCCAGAAGGATAACGTTCAACCACTTTAAAATTCTTTACCTTGCTCACTTCCAAAATTTCCCCTAATTTACCTAAGCTAACACTAGCAGTTGAATAATGATAGGGGGAATTTGATCCAAAGGGGTCCTCCACCGCTCTTAAATAGGGTAGTTGTTCACTCCAATAATGTTCGGAGTTTTCGGTTCTCCCGCCACTAGTGGAGTGATAAACCGCTAAAATGGGATCCTCCTTGTAATACAAAACCTGCCCCTGGGTTTGAGTTACCGCCTTTTTAATCTTTTTCTGCAAGCTCCGGCCGAGTACTTGACCATGCCTCTCTAAAAAGGCTTCCCAGGATATCCAAGCTTGGCCTGATTGATAATCAGAAGACAAATGGGCCTCAGAGTGTTCCGGAATCCTTTCATCCCTAAGAATTCTCCGATAGGCATATGTTCGTGCGGCTACAGCTTGAGCCTTAAGAGCTTCCATTTCAAAACTGGCAGGCATTTCCGCGGCTACCACCCCTTGGACATACTCTTCCAAGGTCATGCTCACCAGCTTTTCTGCCTTCACATCCCAGAGGAGTACTAGAGGGATTTCCCGGGGGGAAAAAAAAGAAACCGTGCAAGTGCGTACTAATAATGCCGGTAACCCCACTAGAATAACGAATAGAACAACTAGGGGAAGACAGGAGCCCCCCCTTGAACGTCTGCGCCTTTTTGGTTTTTTCCTCAAAAAAATTCCCTCCTACCCAATTCATAACTATGATTGGGTGGAGGGTGATTATGCCTATTACGATTCGCTAATTGCACCTTCTGGACATGCGGCCTCACAGGCGCCACAATCGATACATGCATCTGCATCGATAGTATAGTATTCTGTTCCTTCACTAATGGCTTCCACTGCACATTCTGGCAAGCAGGTTCCACAAGCAGTACAACTAGTAGTGCTAATCATAAATGCCATCAATCTTCGCCCCCTTTTTCACAAACTCGTATCTACCATAGCAAAACTGCCAAACCATGTCAACCAAGTAAATTAGTAGGAATTAACGAACTATGATGGCCTCAAAGCCCTTTTTCTTCAGCTCTTCCATAAGTTTGGCCGCATTTTCTTGAGAACTAAAGGCACCAGTTTGTACCCGATGAGGCGGTCCCCCAATAATAATAGCCTCATATCCCTCTTCCTTAAGTAAGGCCACCATCCGATCCGCATTAGCCTTTTCCGAGAAAACCCCCACTTGAACCCGGTACAAGGACCCTTCAGGATTAGTGGATGGAGCTGGAGATTTAGGCGTCTGCACCGTTGGTGTGCTTGGAGGTTTAGGAGGTGTCGAAACTACAGGAGCAACCGCTTCAGTTTTGGCCATAGTCATGGAGTTGCGATGTTGTTCCTTGAGCATATTCACCGCATATTGCCCAAATAAGTAACCGATGAAAATAAAGATGACACTTAAGGTCACTAAGTTAATGGCAAGATTTAACCCTGCTCCAGATTTCGTCTTCTTTTTCTTGGTGCTCACACACATTCCCCCCTCACCCAATAATTACCCCTTAGGCATTCAAATACCTCTTTATGCTACCAACAAGATAAAGAGAACCACAGATACAAACAGGCGCCGTTTTTGAAGCCTCCTTGAGGGCTTGTCCCACATCCCCATACACTACCGCTTCTAGACCATGACTCTGGACATAGTCCGCTAGAACTTTTGGATCCATAGGAGCTAAACGACCACTTTCCGCGGCGGTGAACACAAAACGCTTTGCTAGGGGTAAAAGGGGATCTAGTAGATCTAGACTCTTATTATGGAGCATTCCAAACACAATGGTGAACTTCTCCCCACCTAACTGTGGTTGCAAATGGTGTAGACTTTGCACCAAGGCCGCCATTCCCTCTTGATTATGGCCACCATCCAAAATTATAAAGGGCTCATGGGAAAGGACCTCTAAGCGACCGGGCCAGTTAACTTCCTTCATACCTCGCTGCACAACTTCGAGAGGTAAATTCCAGCCAAGTTTGGCCAATTCCTGCAAAGCTAAAAGCGCGGTAGCAGCATTCTGGATTTGATGGTCTCCTAAGAGACCCACCTTGATTTCGCCCCAACCGGGAAAAAACAATCTACCTCCTGCTAAGTCCCAGCCTAAGCCTTCCCAAGGCAGATCATAA
>JAAZLB010000063.1 GCA_012799535.1 Bacillota bacterium
CCACTTGGGGAGAGGAACAAAAAGACAAACGGTGGAAGGCTGAAGAGGCGGCCTTGTTGTTTGAGGGTATGCCTCAGAATGAAACTGATATTGACGATCGGACTTGGCACGATCTGAACATGGATTTTCTATTTCCTAAACTTGATCGAACTTTGACATGGCCAGGTCAGCAACGACTATATCAAATGCTGCGCACCCCACAGATTCGCGATTTGTCTTGCCTAGAGCAACGGAAGATTTTCATAAAGACCTTGCACGAAAACCAAGGGTTACGGGAAGACATCCAGATGCAATTAAACACCATGGACGGCAGAATCGGTTCCGGTCTTGCCACATTATTATGGCAGAAACCTGCGATTACTCCAGTGCATTCTTTGAAACTATATAGGTTGATGTATGTGGTAGCCTTGCTATCACCCCTTCTAGTTATTCTAAGCTCGAGGTATGTTTTCCTTATTCTACTCATTTTTCAGCTTAACATGTATCTACACTTTTCTGTGCAAAAAGAAATTAAATCATACTTTGAGGCAGTACGTTCGTTAGGTCAACTGATTCGTGTTGGCAAGGGAGTCAGTGCTATTGAGTCTAATGTTCTGGATTCTTTACTACAAGAAGTCAGAACCACGACCCGTAATGTTTTGGGGTTTGCTAAGATTGTAAGACATGTAGGTGTGGAAAGCTCTGATCCTTTATTGGGAGCAGCTTTACAGTATTCTTCAATCTTCTTTTTGTCAGAAGTACGTGGTTTTTACCGAGCATTGGATTTCATCGAAGAGAACCGCGATGATCTGCAGAGACTATTTTTGGCGATTGGTGAACTAGATGCTCTACAATCAATCGCTTCGTATCGCATTTCTCTACCCTATTATTCTGAACCAGTTTTTGTTCAAGACCAGAAATTCCAGGTAACTGAAGCTTATCATCCATTGCTGGAGGAGCCCGTTTCAAATTCAGTCGTTGTAAAAGACAAAGGTATTCTTGTGACCGGTTCAAATATGTCTGGTAAATCAACATTCTTACGCATGGTGGGCTTAAACGCACTATTGGCACAAACCATAGTAACCTCTTTATCAACAGAATATGTAGCGTGTCCTGTTCAGTTAATCACGAGCATTGGGCGGGCAGACAACGTGGTGGAAGGCAAGAGCTACTATCTTGAAGAAGCCCTGGGAGTCCGCAGGGTACTGGATGCCCTCAATGAGGATATAGTGACGTTAGCAATCTTTGATGAGCTTTTTCGAGGTACTAATTCAGAAGAACGAATTTTCGCCGCTACCCAAGTATTGAACTACCTTATTTCCCGCAATGCCTTAGTTTTCGTGGCAACACACGATTTGGAATTAGTCGAACTTTTGGAACAATCCTACGAAAGTGTTCATTTTAGTGAGCAGGTAAGTGAGCTCGGGCTAGAGTTCGATTATAAATTGAAAAAAGGGCCGGCCACAACAAAAAATGCCATTGCCCTTTTGCGTTACTTAGAATACCCGAAAGAAATTACTGATCCTAGAGTACCATTAGACTAATTTGTTTCGGTGAGCGTAGATAGCGGCCCTAGTGCGATCCTCTACTCCAAGCTTGCCTAAAATATTGCTGACATGGGTTTTCACAGTTTTAATGCCAATAAACAGCTCATCTGCAATTTCCTGGTTTGTTTTGCCTTCCCCAATCAGAATTAGCACTTCCAATTCCCGTTCAGTCAGGTCGTGGTGGGGTAGATGTTCTGAACCGACTCGCATTTTGGCTAACATTTTTGTAGCCACTTTAGGTTCAATTACTGCCTCCTGCTTGACCGCAAGACGGATCGCTTGCACGATTTCTTCAGCTGAAGACGTTTTTAGCAAGTAGCTAAGGGCCCCAGATTCTAACGCGGGAAAGACTAGATTTTCGTCAATGTAACTGGTGAGAATAATAATTTGAATTTGGGGAAATTCCTGTTTTATTGCAGTTGATGCCTCCACTCCGGTACCGTCAGCCATGATTAGATCCATTAAAATTACATCTGGCTGAACTTTACGAGCCAAGGCGATAGCGGAACGACCACTATTAGCTTCCCCTACCACTTCTAGGTCATCTTCAGTTTCCAAATAAGAGCAGATTCCCCGTCGAACCATTTCGTGATCGTCAACAACCATAACTCGGATTGTTTCCATGGATATCACTCCTTTTCATCCGATTCATTCGAGATCGGAATCCTTATTTCAACCTTAGTTCCTTGGTTTGGCACTGTAATCCAGTGGGCAGTACCACCAAGCAAGATGGCCCGTTCTTTAATTGACCGCATGCCGATACTCGATTGGGGAACACTTTCTAGGGCAAACCCTTTGCCATCATCTTCAATGGTAAGCAGGATGCGGTTCCGTGACTTGGAACTTTTTAAATTAATGTTTACTTGTCTAGCCTCGGCGTGGCGTAAGACATTGGAAAGAGCTTCTTGTGCAATGCGAAAAAGCTGGTTTTCTATATTCTTAGGTAGGTCGAGCTCATCTAGATCGAGATTACATTTGATTGTTTGCTTGCTCTCCAACTCTGATGCTAGAGAGATAAGGGCTTGTGGTAGGCTTTCATTTTGCAAGGTGAGAGGACGCAATTGGAGCAATAAAGCCCGCATTTCCGATTGGGCTCGGTTGGCAGATTGGGAAATTTCGTGGATCAAGTTTGCCGCTTGTTCAGGTTTACTTGTGGCAATCTTCGAAGCTGTGGCCGCTAACATGGAGATGGCAAATAGTTGCTGGCTAACTGCATCATGGAGATCTCTAGCTATGCGTTGACGTTCTTCGGAGACGGCGGTAACCCGTGCATCTTGTAGTAGTTGTTCGTTCTCTTCTGCCAACTTTTGCAATGCCCCTACTTGGTTTTCCAACCGAGAGGCCATTTCGTTAAAAGCCAAAATTATCCCGTCAAATTCAGCGTTTCCTTGAAAACCAAGGCGGTACTCCAAATTTCCGTAAGCGAGGTTCTTTGCTCCAAGGCTAATCTCTTCTAGTTGCTTACGAATGTCTCTAGTGGACTGAAATCCCCCGACTACTGCACTCAACCCAGAGATTAGGATTACGATAATAGCGATGCCTAATAGTGTCATTGGGCCAGGAGGTAGGCAAATCAGACCAGGAAACCAAGCTATTAGGATCAATCCGGAAAGTAATACAGCAGTTAAACTACTGATGAAATGGTAGAAAATCCATTTCCAGCGAAGGAATAACATGGTCTCACCCCCTACCTAATCTGATGGATGCTCACTTCTCCAATCTTCCAGTGCACTCTAATATTTACCCGTTGTTTGGATGTTTCGTAATTGGGGCTTTGTATTTTAATATATTTGTTGGAACCAGATTCGTTGCGATCCAGAACGGTAATTTCCCCTAAGTTTAAGGAGCATTCCGCCTTAAAAGGAAGACCCGGCGGAAGGTAGATTACTGCTTCTCCAATATAACCAGAAACATCGAGGGTTACCTCCCGATCCGGAATCATAGCTTGGGTCAAGTCTAGGTTTATGGAGCCAACACCTTGGCGGAGACGAAGATCATCTAGAACCCAATTTGGTCCTCTTTTTATTTCGCCAACGAAGGAAGATCTCATTTCTACATTAC
>JAAZLB010000399.1 GCA_012799535.1 Bacillota bacterium
TAATGGTATCCAATTTGACCAAGATGGTCTCCCCTGGTTCAACCCCCAACCTTTGACCAACAGTTTCAGTGACAATTATGGCGTTATTAAGTTCTGCTATACGATCAAAGGAGCCTTTGCTCACAACTAAACTATCAAGTAGCCTATCCTCTTCCACAAAGTCAACACCATAAACCGTATCTACAGTTCGCTTAGAGCCAAAGATAAATGTAGCATAAGCTTCACTCCGCTTAGTGTGGCTACTAATGAAAGGAGCGTGTTCCGCTAGCAGCTGGTCTAGCCTTTCATCAGGCTTCATCCTGCGCACAATCTGCCCACCCTCAGGGTATTCAGTACCAGTTATGAAAACATGCCCGCCAAAAATGTCAGCAATGTTTTCCCGAATATTTTCTACAAGTCCCCCGGTAAAGGCGTTAATCAGGGTGATAACTAACATTCCAAAGGCGATGGCTCCTGCCAGTAAAAATGTTCGCTTTTTTTGCCTGAAAATGTTACGAGAAGCGACTTTTAAGGTCATTGACATCCTTAATCACCTCGAACTTTCCATCGCTTTTAAAGGCGAGGTTCTCATTACAATAAACGTGGGGTAAGTACTAGAAACAATGCCCACCACAATTACAACTACCAAGGACATTATCACAGAAGACATAGAAAGTTCAGGTCGCAATATTTTTCCGCCATAGATCATTTCTACGAAAATATTATTTGCCTTTAGACCAACTAAATTCAAAATGCCTAAAACTATAGCCCCACCAATCACTCCAACCAGGCCAGATATGCCTGACAACAGAAGCGTTTCTAAGTAGACCATACGACGAACAAACTTTTTCTGGGCGCCGATGGCTCGCATAGTACCAATCTCGCCCATCCGTTCTGTAATAGCGATCACCAAAGTATTCATTATGATGATAATGGCTACAACAGCAATGATCAGAACGATGACGTTAAAGATACTTTTTACAGCCTTAGACATTTCTGCCATTGCTCCAGCACTTTGTAACCAGTCTAAGGTTTGAGCAGGAATTCCCTGTTCGTCAAAGAACTTGTTAAAATCAGCCTGAGCCTGGGCCAAGTATTTTTCGTCCCGCAATCGAATCAGTAAGTATTGCCAAGCACCCGTATCCTCTTGATTTACTACATCATTCGTAGTGGTTTCTCCCATTATGGAGTACCAATAATCATCATCATCTGCATCTATATCATCAACGACTACGCTAGAAAACAAGTCGTCAAAATCCATAAAAATACTTTCTTCATCAATCTGTCCTAGAAAAGCTTGTTCTTCAACACTAAGCTCCGCTGGTGTTACATGACCAAGGACCATACCTGACAAAGCCCTAGCATTAGAAGTATCTACGAAACTTGTCAGGTCTAGTTGGACAGTAGATTGTTTGAAACTAAAGATTCCTGTAACCTCTACTTCCCGGATTTTCATTCCGCCCACTTGGCTTACAGATGTTAGCAGTAGTCTATCACCTGGTTCGATCACCACATCACGATACTCGGCTATTTGATCAACAATAGTTTTATTTAAGAGTATCCCTTCGCCACCTTCGGACCAAAAATCCCCGGAGTGAATTTCAATGTTATCAGGAAACATAGTGAGGTATTGATCAGGTACAATTCCCATAAACAGAGAAGCATGCAGTTGCTCATCATCTTTAGAAACCAATGCTACTCCTGACACTTGAGGATTCACCGCCTCAACATATGGCAAAGAGCGGGCAAATTCTACAACTTGGGCATAGTCTGGAATTCTAGGTACTGCTTGCTCCATAGCTGTATTATCCTCAAAACCAAAAATAGTGAGGCGCCCCTTGGTAGATCCAGTAACCATGAGATGTCCAGTGAAGTTGTTAATGTACAGTTTCTCTATTCCAGCAGTAGCAGTATCCATGAGAGAATTGCCTACAACTAAGACCATAATACCAATGGCCATAATTAAGCCAATAATGGTGGTCTTTGTTTTATGCTGACGAATATTACGCCAGGCAATCGTTAGAAGAATTCTCATACCTAACTCCCCACCTTAACCTTGGCTTTTGTATCTTCTACAACCAATCCATCTAGTAGGCGGACCACATGATCTGCAATATCCATGATACTAGTATCGTGAGTTGAGAAAATAAAGGTTGTGTTGAGATCCGCATTCATTTTTTTCATGAGCTCTAAAATGCTCTGACCAGTCTTAGAATCTAAGTTGGCTGTGGGCTCATCAGCTAAGACGATTTCAGGTTTAGTTACTAAAGCCCTGGCAATAGCCACCCGTTGACGTTGACCGCCAGAAAGCTCATTAGACTTGTGGATTATGTGGTCTTTCAACCCAACTGCCTCTACTAAATACTCGATCCACTCTCTGGTTTCTTTCTTACTCATTTTGTTTTTCCCCAAAAGTAAAGGAAACTCAATATTCTCATAAACATTGAGAACAGGAATCAAGTTAAAAGACTGAAAAATAAACCCTAGGGTTTCATGGCGAAGATTAGTCAAGGCTTTATCTTTGAGCCCTTCTGTTGCAGTTCCATTGATTATTACAGTACCTTCTGTAGGCTGATCAATACATCCAATGAGATTGAGAATTGTGGATTTACCTGATCCAGAAGGTCCTACAATCGAAGCAAAATCCCCCTTTTCGATGGAGAAACTTACTCCGCGAACTGCCTGTACCTCTGCTTTTCCTAAGCTATATACTTTTTTTACATTCTCCAATCGTACAATGGCCATTTAATCCTCTCCTTCTAGACCCTAATATTCTAATTGTATCCTAAATTTTCACCCCATTCAACCTGAGAAAAAGGCCTCGCTAGTTGATAACCTAGATAGTTCTTCCTATTTTCCATTTGCGATAAAAGATTGCACTGTAAGTCATGATCGCGGGTACTGTTAAGGCTAATGATATCATGAAAGCCAACCTACTGATATTGCGAGTCAAACCATACGTAAAAATCGTGAGTAGAAACAAAGCTGTCGTCAAGGCCCCACCGAACA
>JAAZLB010000400.1 GCA_012799535.1 Bacillota bacterium
TCAGGGCGCAGTGGGCTAAAGCCCGTGTGGGTTCAAATCCCACCTTCGGCACCATAGTAAATTATACGCCCCGTAGCTGGGGTTTTATTTATTTCTGGATAGAGTTGATCATAAATTGACCATCAACCATATTTTGGAAATACTGAAAGCCACCTTGGACATTAGGCGGCACCCAGCCAATATGTTCTCACACACGACTCTACCACAAAAAACTCCTTCAGGAAATAGACATTGATCACTTCCAACAAACCACAGCTAACCACACACACAATACAGCGGCAGCACCCGAGGTTGGTATGGCACTGCCCCTGTTTGCCGATACGGGAAGGACTACATCCATCTATTGGAAAGCAAGGCAAACCTAAGGGGGCTGACCCCTTTTAGCAAGCTCATTCTATCTTGCTAAGAAATCTTATCGCCGTCTCTAAGACAGTGTCGATTCCTTGGTAGTAATCCTCTAAGGTCTGTTCTACTAGAATATGAGGTTGTTTAACCACATTTTCAATATGACCAAACTGGGGATCACGTAATTCCTGGAAACTATAATTCATTACATAATGGCCACTAGGTAGCAATACCGGTGTGGGTAGTCCGTGCCCAGTTAGAGCAACTTCGGTTCCCACGACGGTGGCTAAATCATATTGCATTACTGTCCCGACAAAGCCATCGGCGGAGCTAAAGACTAGTCTATCAGTTAGGACCACTTTAGGCAACGCCTGAAAGAATTCCTCACCGTTAGGTTGCACTTTCCAGTGGTACCAGGTACTATAACCTTGTTCTCTTTCTCCGCCAATTCGTCTGCCTCGTAAGTTTTCATAGAGTGGTCTTAACCCATATATTTCACTCATGCGTGGGGACTGTCGATATCTATAAGTCGCAACTACGATTTCTTCGCTAACTAGGTATGATAAGAGATCCCGGAAGCTTTCGTTCCCCCCACCATTGCCTCGAAGATCAAATATTACTCCATTGATGTCTGTTTCTTTTAGCTCCGCCACAATCTGTTCTACTCTATCGTAAAACTCTTCGATATTCACATCAAAGGTAGGGACTACTATATGGGCAGTCTTGTCGTTTATTTCGTAAAAAGGGTATCTATTGGGGACACGAGATAGCCTAAGATCATTTAATCTGTGGCGAGGTGTTGCCGGGTAGTCCTGCTGGGAGTTGACTCTCATATCACCCCGACGCCCGTCGGAGGTTCTAAACGTAATCTCTAGTTCCGCGGGGAAGGGCTGACTAATCAGGGCTAAGTACTCAAAGTACAGCTGGTTTGCAAGGACTCTAGTTATAGCTGCCTGGTCTGTCGCCCCAAAATAGAAGTGTTGGCTTGCTTCTTTGACCAACTGAGCGAAACTAATCCCGTTTATCTCTAGTACTTCAGCACCCACAATGGGAAATTGGGCTGATGATTCTACAATAATTGGAGTTTCCTCTATCAACCGCACTGTAATTATATTCTTAAGAGAGCTGTTAAAATCATAAGTTTCCCGCTCGGTTTCTGGACTATCTCGATGATGACTAAACATCACATGTCCGTCTCTTAGTTCAGATACAAATGAACTTGCCAGTCTAAAGAAATCTTTGTGTGTTTGTACCTCTCCAAGCTGGTCTGCATAATCAAAGTAAAGCTCATCCCAGCTGAACCCGAAAGTTTGCTCTTTATAGGCTAAATTTACATAGTTGTCACGAATTTCTTCATAAATGAACTGCAGATCTCTAGCAAATATATCTGTTAGTGAAGCATTTGCTAAGGCTTGCTCCACTTTACCCACGGGTTCATTTGGCGGCGCAATACATCCTGATAGTAATACCAATATCATTCCAACAAATATAGCTTTGCACATAAAACCACCCCTTGAACTGTATTTCAAAAGCTAGATAAATTAACCTAGACAACACTTTTTATACTTATTACCACTACCACAAGGACAAGGCCCAGGTAGTAAAAGGGAATAGACGAATTCTCTCTTTTAGATTTAAGTTTCTTCGCTTTTACAATAATTCCCTTAAATTTCCATACAAGCATTACATACCCTTTTCACATTTCTGGTGTTGACCCAAACAACAATTGTTTATCACAATTTGTAAAGCACACTTGAAGTACGATCCCAACTAAGGTGTTCCTTTAAATATTATAGCTCTAACCGCATTTCGAACCATATAGTGTGTTCCTCCTTTCAGCAGGCTATATCACCCATCTTCGGGGCCTGCTTGGTACTAAACGCCAGACGTCAATGGATAGTTGGGCTATTCTATCAATGTCACAGTCCCGCATTTCCCTTATCACCATATGTAAGCATCTCCCTGCCAAAATCTTCGTAAATAGTAAAGATCACCAACGCATCCTTGAAAGTAACCATTTATTTTTTTACAAGAAGCCTTGATTATAAGATTCATGTGAAACAACTAACTAAAGCCGTCTCGTACTTTGGAATGATCCATCGTAAATGGAATCTGATGCCACCATTGTCTAAGGTTCCCCCGGTTTCCCACGTACTGCCTTTTCTCAGTTCTCTGACCCGTCTCATCCTTGGCTAAAGGCTCACCCTAGTTTAGCATTAAGTTCCTTAAGTGCGACTTTGTTACTCTCATACTTAAGCAACTGTGCCTCAGCGGAGCTAATCCAGCGATACTCCGTATGCTCACGAGAGATCTGTGGTACCAAGTGATCCACTTCGACTCCAAAGGAATGCTCCGTAAGAAAAGATTCCTCAGGATAGGCTAGATCGATAAAACAACTGGCTGGTATCTTGGACAAACTGTCTAGTTCAAGATAAGTTGATTGGCGAGGAATCCGCGCTTCTTCCCAGGCTTCCCTTTTTGCAGCGCAAATAGGAGTTTCTCCAACTTCTCCACCGCCAGTAATCCATTGCCACACCTGTAGATCGGCAAGTCGGAATATGGCGTACTTCACACCATCTTGTCCCCTCTTATATGGTATGACCAATACTTGAAAGATTCGCTTGCCCATAGAATCACCCCCCGAGGTTTAAGTCGCTCCTTACCCTACCCTAATAGATGTCGTAAAAAGCGTTCTGGTGATTCTAAAAACTCCTTAGTTAATGTAAAATGTTCAGTTTCTTGGTAACTAACCTCGTTATATCCATTGTCTGTAAGATTATAGATAATCGCATCAGGATAGGACATAAGGATTGGAGAATGGGTGGCTATGATAAATTGCGAGCCTTGTTGAACTAACTCATGAATCCTTGCTAGAACTGTTAATTGCCGTGCGGGAGATAAGGCTGCTTCAGGTTCATCTAGAAGATATAGCCCATTTCCACCAAATCTATGTACAAGCAATGACAAAAAACCTTCCCCATGGGATTTTTGGTGTAAGGAACCTCCGCCATATGAGGAGATAATTGGTTTTCCTAAGCCTGCCGATTCTTCGTCTAAGTAATCAATGTGGCTGGCCACATTGTAAAAGCTCTCTGCCCGTAGAAAATAACCTGTCTTTGGGGATTTATGCCCGCGCACAAATCTTAAATGATTATAGAGCTTTGAATGGGAATCTGTAGTAGGAAAATTGAGATTCTTTGAGCCACCTTCGGCATTAAAGCCTAATGCCACCGCTATCCCCTCAAGAATTGTAGATTTCCCTGTTCCATTTTCCCCAACTAAGTATGTTACGTTCGGGTGTAAGGGCAATTCATTTAGCTGACGTATCGCAGGGAGCAAAAATGGAAAATCTACTTGGTCTGGCTTTTCAATAGACACTGTTCTCAGAAAGCAACTTTTATTATCTAACTTCATCATACTACTCCCTTTTTTTATTTGTTGGTATGAAATCTTCCCTAAGTATTGCGTAATTGAGCCGATCCCATCTCTGTCCGGCAAAATATACAGCTTTTCTTTCGCGGCCTTCTAATATAAAACCGCTCTTCTCCAAAGCTTTCTGGGCCCCTTTGTTCTGCTCAAGCGTATTTGCAAAAATTCTTTCCAATCCTATATTATTAAACCCGTATTCCAGCATAATAATAACGGCTTCTGTTCCATACCCCTTGGAGCGAAATTCTTTCTTCGTAATTCCCAATCCAATACTGCAAGAACGGTTCTTCCAGTCTATATCTTGTAAAGCAACATCTCCAATAACTGTATCGTCATTATTAAGAAATATTCCAAGACGGATATGTTTTTCTCCCTGCACCTTTTGGATCTCATCGAACCAAGATTCAGATTTGCAAACAGAGTGCCCCATATGGAGAGGTTCAGTCTTTGCTTCAAAATCATACTCAAACCCTTCCCAAACTTGTCTGCAATGTTCTTTTTCAAGTACTGACAAGTAAATGTCACTGCCAACTAATTTTAGCATGCTTAGTTCCTCCAAGTTTAAATAAATATAATTCAATTTAAGTTTGACGGGAGCGCATTTCTCATTCTGCACATTGAATACCCTAAACTTGATGATTTAACGGCATCACATAATTGCCATAAATTAGGCAAGACCCGCAGTTCAGTGTTTCTTTCAAAAATAGCTGCAAATAAGTCGTCCACAGCTGTTACTCCTATAGGCACTTGGGGCTTCGTAGATACATAATAACCTGCAATTTCATCCTGCAAGATAAAATCTGTTGGATTAAACTCGTAAATGGTCAGTTTTGTATCCATCATTTTCCGGAACCAACCATGTTCAATAGCAATGACTGAATCTACACCTGTATTGCCTAAAAACTTCTCTACATCCTCAACTCTTGAGTTTTGGCGAGCATAAAAAGTGACTCTAGGACAATCCCGCGGAGTAAGAAAATTGACTAATCTAGCTTCGTTAATTGCCCAAACCAATTTTATGCTTTGATCAAGGTCTTGTCTTGATGGTCGTCTAGGTTCAAAGGACATTATATTCTCTTCTTCGCTAACATGAAACAGTTTCATTCTAGCACCCCAAGTATGGTTTTGTAGGCTAACGCTCTAAACTTCAGAAATATAACTATACGTTAGACAATTAATAAAATGATCCTTCCGAAAGCAAAAAAGCACCGTGTAGGATCTTATTTATCGATCAATCCTACACGGCATTTGGGCTTTGATATAATAATGAGTTTTTATGCTCACAAGATAGCTCAAATCTGCAATGCATCACCCAACAGCCTAGCCGCACTATCTTGCATCGTAGGAGTTACATGCGAATATCGATTCAAGGTCATACTAATGTCGGTATGCCCCAAGCGCTCCTGCACTATCTTGGGGTTAACTCCCTTAGCCAAAAGCAAAGTTGCGCATGTGTGCCTCAGATCATGGAAACGTATGTTCTTAACCCCAGCTAACTCAATCAAGTCGGTGTAACTTCGCTGGCCAAAATTGTTAATCTGGATTGGGTCTCCGTTTTCTTTCGCAAACACAAAGCCTTTATCTGCATAGGCTTCACCAACACTTAGCTTTAGCTCATTTTGTTTAGTTTTGTGCTTCTTTAGTAAGCTGGCTGTTTGTGGTGAAATCGCTATGGCTCGACTTCTTCCATTCTTGGGTGGGCCTAAAATTGGCTCGGGACTTGCCCTGAGTAAAGTGCGTTTTACCGCAAGCCTCCTAGCTACCAAATCTACATCCTCCCACTTTAATCCGCAAATCTCACCCTTACGCATTCCTGTTTCAA
>JAAZLB010000064.1 GCA_012799535.1 Bacillota bacterium
AAAACCATAAACTTTTTCTTCCGTCGAAGGATATATAAAGTGAAGGTACCTTAAAGGGGGGATTAGCTTGGGCCCAGAGGAACAAAAACTCATTCAACAAGCAAAACAAGGACAAACAGACGCCTTGGAGACAATTTTCCGCCAGCATGTAGATGGTGCTGTACGCCTCGCCTACTTGATTACTAGAAATTGGGCTACCGCGGAGGACGCGGTGCAAGAGGCTTTCATTCAGGCCTTCCGTTTTTTGGATAATTTCCAAGAAGATCGACCTTTTCAACCTTGGTTTACCCGAATTGTGGTGAATAAGGCCAAGAAGACCAAGGATCGCCTTGATCGTGGACATCTACCTTATGAACAGGAAGATGTGAATCCCCATGGGATTTTCATCCCAGAGGATCAAGCCTTAGAAAAGGAGAGTCTAGATGCACTATTCACAGCAATTAACGAACTAGATGACAACCACCGACTTCCTTTAATCCTTAAATACCTAACAGGGTTAACTGAAGCAGAAACAGCCCAAGTGTTAGGCATCCCTGTTTCCACTGTGAAATCACGTTTATATGTGGCTCGACAACGGCTGAAAAAGCAAATTTCAGAACTAGAAGGGAGTGGTGAAGGTGGGCTTTGATGAGAAAGTCGCGGAGAGTTTAAGGGAGAATAGCCAGTGGCTAGGCTCACCTGATAAAATGTGGGCGGAAATCCAAGATGAACTTAATGAAAAGATCCCTTGGTGGAGAAAGCAACAACTCTGGCTAGGCACCGCGGTTGCTGCCACCATCCTCTTGGTATTCTTGTTCCAAGGTGTCTTGACCCCACTACCACCGGTACCCACAGAACCAGAGATGGCACCTCAGATGCGAAGTCTAGCTGTACAGTTCGTTGCTGAGGAACCACTGGTGGTCAATCCTGGGGACGAAATAAGTATCGTTTTAGAGCTAAACCTTGAAGAAGTTGATGGGGTACCCCTCCCCACTACCTTGATTGTGACCGAATTAGGGGAAGGATCTGGAGTTACTTTCCAGGAAGTCACTTTAAATGGGGAAGCGATCTCTAGTCGAAGTTTTACCGTTCTTGCTCCCCAAAAAGCGGGGCCTTACCTCATAACGGTGCAGGGAACAATCATGCAAGATGGGCAACTGTATAAAGTTCATGGTGAACAAGAAATGCTTGTTCAAAATAGAGAGGAAGATAATGATGTTCAACAAAATTTCTAAAAGAGTCGGTGTTAGTGTTGTAGCAATCTTGACCATGTTCTTCGTAACTCTAGGGTCGAGTGTGCAAGTTGTGGCCAGCTCTATCCCAGAAAACAGCAGTCGCCTACAAGTGACAGGTACTGCAGTAGTTACCGCTGCACCAGATACTGCCCACATTTCACTAGGTGTAGAAACAAGAGATGCTTCTGCAGAACAGGCCGCACAAGAAAATGCTAGACGCATGGCCCAAATTATGATGGCACTCAAAGAAATGGGTCTGACCGACCGGGAGATCTCCACTAGCGGTTATAATATTTATAGCTACAATCAAACCTTAAACCGAGGCACTGAAGGAGAAACCACTGTAACTACCTATCAGGTACAAAACCGGATTGAGATTACCACCAAGAACCTTGATCAGGTAGGAAAGATTGTGGATGCTGCAGTTAAGGCTGGTGCCAACCAAGTACAAGGAATCCGCTTTGACCTTGCAGATAAGCAAGAGTTGCAACTCAAAGCCTTAACCAATGCAGTAAAACAAGCTCACACCAAAGCTGAAACGATGGCAGAAGCTGCTGGTGTAGTAATTGGCGGATTAGTCACAATGAACGAAGATTATGGAACCTATGCACCTATGTATGACACCATGGTCATGCGAGCTCAATCAGTAGGTCATGTAGAGACTTCTATCACTCCAGGTGATGTGGAAGTGTCAGCGAGAGTAACAATGGTGTTCTGGTTTTAAAACAGCACAGATCAAAATAAGCAGCCGACAGGCTGCTTTCTTTATTTATAAATGGGGTGAGTAACCGGATTCGAACCGGCGACCTCCAGGGCCACAACCTGGCGCTCTAACCAA
>JAAZLB010000401.1 GCA_012799535.1 Bacillota bacterium
GTAAAACTATCCCGTGCTTGGGTTAAAAGACCACCTGGTATTGAAGTATACTGCCAACCTTCTTCTATCCCAGTTTCAATGGGAAGAGTTAATAAGCGAAGGTTCTTTTTGGTAGAAAGAATCCTTAATGCTTCTTCTGTAAAAGCGGGGGCTAGAATGATCTCCAAAAACACTTGTTGAAGCTTTTCCGCAGTGTGTTGATCAACTGGTCTGTTCAAAGCCACAATTCCTCCAAAAATAGAAACGGGATCACTGGCGAAGGCTTTATCGAAGGCCTCTTCGATTGTGCTTCCTACTCCTACCCCACAAGGATTAGCATGCTTTACTGCAACAGCAGCAGGTTCTTGGAATTCCCGCACAATTTCTAACGCAGAGTTAGCGTCATTGATGTTGTTATAGGAGAGTTCTTTTCCCTGTAACTGATGTGCCTGAACTAGAGAATTGGGTACATCGAGAGGCGTCCGATAAAAGGCAGCTCTTTGCTGGGGATTCTCCCCATATCTTAAACCTTGTTCTAAATTGTAAGTTAGGGTTAGTTTCTCAGGAAACTCTTCACCCACCATTTCCGTAAGATAACAGGCTATTAAAGCATCATAGGCAGCTGTGTGGCGAAACACTTTAGCCGCTAACTGCCGACGCAAGTCTAAATCCACCTCACCTGTAGATTTAAGTTGCTCCCCCACCTGGGTGTAATCCGCGGGATCCACTACCACAGTCACATGTTCATGATTTTTCGCCGCGGCCCGCAATAAAGTGGGACCACCAATATCGATGTTTTCAATAGCTTCATCTAAAGCGACCTCCGGCTTACTAATTGTGGCTTGGAAGGGATAGAGATTGACACAAACCAACTGGATAGGTTGAATGTCATGTTCTTGCAATTGAGCTACATGATCCTCTTGGTTTAATCTAGCTAAGAGACCACCGTGGACCTTCGGATGAAGGGTCTTTACACGACCATCGAGAATTTCAGGGAACCCCGTAATCTCATTTACTTCTTGCACCGGCAACCCAGTATCCCGCAATAATTGGGCGGTTCCACCGGTGGAGATTAGCTCAAAACCACTATTCACCAATTGCTGAGCAAATTCCACCAAACCTTCCTTATTTGACACACTAATTAGAGCACGTCGTCTCATCTTGCTCCTCCTATTCTCCAAAATCTCCTGCAAAACTCGGGGGTACAAACGATGTTCTACAGCATGAATTTTCTTCTCCAAACTCGCCCTTGTTTCATCCTCAGCTAAGGCAATCACTGACTGGGAAATAACAGGTCCCGTATCCATGCCCTCATCTACATAATGAATTGTTACTCCAGTTACCTTAACCCCGCTAGCCAAGGCTTGTCCTACCCCATCTTTGCCAGGGAAGAAAGGCAAGAGAGAAGGATGGATATTGATGATTCTGTTAGGATAACAATCCAATAAGGTTGACCCAATTAGGCGCATATAACCAGCTAAGATTAGATATTCCACCCCAAGTGCTTCGAGTCGCTCTTTAATCATGAGTTCATAATCTGCCTTTTTCTCGTAATTTCTAGGGTCAAAAACTAAAGTGGGAATTCCTGCCGCCTCGGCCCTAGTCAAACAATAGGCACCTGGTCGATCGCAAACAACTAAAGCAATCTCCGCCTCAAGTCGCCCCTCAGCAACGGCCTCAATGAGAGCTTGTAAATTTGAGCCTTGACCGGATGCAAAAACCGCGAGTTTAACCATAAAACTCCACCCCAGTGCCAACTACAACTTGACCAATTTCATAAACAGACTCATTCAGCCCTCTAAAGTGCTCCAGTACCGTTTCCACTTCAGAAGGCGATACCGCCAAAGCCATGCCAATGCCCATATTAAAAATGTTATACATTTCTGTGTGAGTAATCTTACCCATCTGTGCTAAGAGGGAGAAAATTGGTTGCGGCTCCCAGCTACCTAGATTAATCTGGGCACCTAAACCCTCTGGAAGCATTCTAGGGAGATTCTCAACGAAACCCCCGCCAGTAATGTGAGCTAGACCCTTAATCTTACCTGTCCTTATAAGAGGTAAAAGTTGCTGTACATAGATCTTAGTGGGACGTAAAAGCTCCTCTGCCCAAGTACATCCTAATTCCTCAGAATAGGAGTGGAGATCAATCTTGACTTCTTCTAAAAGGATCTTGCGAACTAGAGAAAAGCCATTACTATGCAAACCACTCGAAGCAAGACCTAATAAGACATCACCGGCTTCTATAGTACTACCATCGATTAACTGGTCCTTTTCACAAACCCCCACGGCAAAACCGGCTAAATCGTATTCATTTGATTTGTATAAACCTGGCATTTCCGCAGTTTCACCACCAATTAAAGCACAACCCGCCTGGCGACAACCTTCCGCCACACCAGAAACAATGGCCTCAATGCGAGGAGGATCATTCTGACCGCAAGCGAGATAATCCAAGAAAAATAGGGGCTCTGCGCCTTGTACTACTACATCATTTACGCACATTGCTACCGCATCAATACCGATGGTGTCATGCTTGTCTACCAAAAAGGCCAACATGATTTTGGTACCTACCCCATCAGTGCCTGAGACTAAGACTGGATTGACATAACCAAGGCTACTTAAATCAAATAAGCCACCAAAGCCCCCTAACGAACCAAGCACCCCGGGACGGGCAGTGCTTTGGACATGTTTTCTGATACGGGCCACACTCTCATAACCGGCCTGCAAACTGACTCCCGCCCGTTCATAAGCATTAGACATGGTCATCCCCCTTTATCGGATAGTTTCCAGTAAAGCAGGCTAAACAAAGGCCATGATCATCCCTAGAATTGGGACTACCTAGAACCTCTTGGAGCTTGTCCACACTTAAGAATCGTAAAGAATCTGCCCCGATCATTTCCCGCATTTCTTTTAAATCATAATTAGCAGCTACCAATTCTGAAGCACTCAAGGTATCCATACCGTAGTAACAGGGATATTTAATAGGTGGAGAGGCGATGAGGACATGTACTTCGGTGGCCCCCGCCTCTTTAAGCATTCTGGTAATTCTAGTACTAGTTGTACCGCGAACAAAAGAATCATCCACCATAATTACCCGCTTACCCTTAACCACGCCTTGCACAGCAGAAAGCTTAAGCTTAACCCCCTGCTCCCTTAAGGATTGGGAAGGTTCGATAAAAGTACGTCCCACATAACGGCTTTTGATTAAACCTAATTCATAAGGCAAACCACTAGCTTCCGCATACCCAATGGCCGCGGACAAACTAGAATCAGGTACTCCTGTAACTACATCTGCCTCAATGGGATGCTCTTGGGCTAAAGCCTTGCCCAGTTTTTTGCGGGCGGTGTGGACGTTTTTCCCACGTAAATTGCTATCAGGTCGAGAAAAATACACATATTCCATGGCACATAGGGCTCGAGAGGCCTTTTTAGCAACAAACTCACTACTCAGGCCCGTATCCTTAATAGTTAAAAATTCCCCTGGGTACACTTCCCTTTCGTACGTAGCTCCAATTAGATCAAAAGCACAGGTCTCAGAAGCCACTACCCAAGCATCACCAAGTTTCCCTAAAGATAAAGGACGTAAACCATAGGGATCTAGAGCCACATAGAGCTCTGTTTCTGTAAGGAGTACAAAGGCATAAGCTCCCTCTAACTGGGTGAGAGCCCATTTTATCCGCTCAGGTAAGGGGGTGTTTCCCCCTCGCTTAATCAAGTGTGCTAAAACCTCTGCATCTGCATCTGTCTGGAAAATACTACCTTCATTTTCTAACATGACTCGAAGTTCAAGAGAATTGGTCAAGTTACCATTATGGGCGATAGCTATTCCCCCGGTTTGAGAGCGAAATAGCAGTGGTTGGACATTCTCATAACCATTAGTGCCCCCGACAGAATAACGCACATGACCAATAGCCCCAGTTCCTTGCAGTTTTTCCATACATTTCGCAGTAAAAACTTCAGTAACCAAACCTAAGCCCTTGCGAGCTTGCAGGGAGTCACCTGTTGTAACCACAATACCAGACCCTTCCTGTCCCCGGTGTTGTAGACTGTGTAAGGCATAATAGGACATTTGGGCTGCACTAGGATGATTCCAAACTCCAAAAACCCCACATTCTTCATTTAGACCCCTTAGCTCAGCAAGCATGGGAGAGCCCCTTTCCAAGCTTGGATCAGCTGCTCAAGTTCTAAGGATAGGGTGACCCCCTCCGAATTAGTAATCCTCAAAACAGGTTCTGCACTAACCCTACCTAACAAGGTGGCCTCAACTATTTTCTCAAAAGTCTCTTGGTCTTCGGGGCGTACTGAGAGTAAAAAACGAGATTGGGATTCGCTAAATAACTCACTGACCAAATCAGAGCCTAGATCAATCTGGGCGCCAAAGCCGCTATCTACTAGACATTCGGTCAAAGCCACCGCTAAACCGCCTTCTGATAAGTCATGGGCAGATTGAATTACCCCCGCCCGAATTGCTTCAGCAACTTGTCTTTGCAGTTTCTTTTCTAGTTCTAAATCCAAGTGGGGGGGACGTCCGCTAATTTCACCTTCCAGCATCTTTTGAAGCTCACTACCTCCAAACTCTGGATAGGTAGTGCCACATAGATAAATTAAATCATCTGCCTGTTTAAAGTTCTTATTAGTGATTAAAGATCGATCTTCCACCACACCAACCATCCCAATAATAGGTGTGGGATAAATCGCTTCCCCATTAGTCTCATTGGAGAGGGAAACATTACCTCCAATAACTGGGGTATCCAGGGCACGACAAGCGGCACTAATTCCCTCAACGGATTGTTCAATCTGCCAGAACACTTCCGGTTTATAGGGGCTTCCGAAATTTAAGCCATCGGTAACCGCGACGGGTCTTCCCCCGGAACAAATAATATTCCGAGCTGCTTCAGCTACAGCAATCGCCCCTCCCACATAAGGGTCTAAATACAGATAACGGGAGTTACAATCGGTGGTCAATGCGAGGGCCTTATTGCTCTGGGGTATAGCCACAATGGCAGCATTAGAGCCAGGACCAAGTATAGTGTCTTGATCCTTTTCGGTGCTAAATTGCTCATAAATCCAAGCCTTGCTAGCCACTGTAGGCTGTTGAATTAAGCGTAAAAAGGTGGTAACCAAATCATCTACTTGCGGTGTTGGTATCTCCTTTTCCTGATTTTCCTGGTAATAAAGGGGTTCTTCCGATGGTTGATGATAGACCGGTGCTTCATCCACTAGGGCAGAAACAGGAACTTCCGCCCTAACCACTCCACCGTGGAGAAGGCGGAGGTTTTGATCCTCTGTTACTCGACCAATCACTGCCGCTTCCAAATCGTAACTTTTCAGTAAGGTAAGAATCTCTTCTTCCCGCCCTTGTTCCACCACCAACAGCATCCGTTCTTGAGACTCACTGAGCATCATCTCATAGGCAGTCATCCCCTCTTCACTTTGGGGTACCAAATCAAGGTTAAGCTCAATCCCCGTCCCAGCCTTACTGGCCATTTCTGCGGAAGAACTAGTTAAGCCCGCGGCTCCCATATCCTGAATGCCTACCAAAGCTGATGATTTCACCACTTCTAGACAAGCTTCCATCAGGCGTTTCCCAATTTCAGGATAACCGATCTGTAAAGCCA
>JAAZLB010000005.1 GCA_012799535.1 Bacillota bacterium
GCCCGGGGATCTCCAAAACTAATCCCATCATCATACGGGGCATGGATAGAAAGGGTAACGCCCCTAGCTTGAGCCATATCCCTCAGCCTTAAGGCTGTCTCCCCTTTTAATCCATATTGGTTGGCTAGTCTTTCTTCATATTTGAATTCTATATGCCTTGCACCTAGCTCCATCGCCAGACCAAAAAAAACCTCAGGATCTGGGAAGGCACGTTTATCCTGTACAATTCCAATCAATAGTCTTACTCCTTTGTGGTTGAACGTGTTTGCATATTAAAACGAATCTTTACTCCGTAAACGCCTAAAATTGCAGTCCCTTAAGCTTTAAAACCAACTCCCTGAAACCATTTTCGCAACTCGATATAATTAATTGCAAATAATTTTCAGTCGGGCTAAAAAGCTGGTTGCCTTAGCTCTATTGTAGTCTTAAGGCAACCATCGTAGCCAATAGGTCGAGAATTAATGCCTGAACCACCCGTGCCAAGCCGATTTCTGACTCATGTTGAACCAAACCATACACCAACTGAATATCGCTAATCCTTGCCATTGGAGATTTACCGCTGCCTGTGCACACTATGGTGGTGCAGCCCGTTCCCACCGCTAAACTTAAGCTATCCAAGGTTTCTCTAGTGGTACCACTATGGGAAACCGCAAGTGTCACATCTCCCTCTTGTAACATTAAAGCGGATGCTTGGATTCCGTTATAATCCAAGTAACTAATCGCCGTCAAGCCTAGCTTTAGGAACTTTAACGCGGTTGACGCTGCAAGATAGACGCTTCCTCCATTACCAATCAGAATAATCCTACGGGCGTCCAATATAGTTTGAACCGCCCTTTCCAACTGTTCCGGATCAACTGTGGAAAGTGCTTGAGAGCTTGCTTCCTTCATGCGCAAGTCAAATCTTTGGATTACCTCTGTGGCGGGGGCATTCGGAGATAATTGCTCCAAGGCAACCTGATGATATCGATTTTTTTGCCAGTCAAGGATATCGGGAATTAGAGAAGTGCGTAATTCTGGAAAACCAGAGTACCCGCAACTCTTTGCAAACCGAGTCAAGGTGGCTACGCTAACATCACATTTGTCTGCCACCTCAGAAATAGTTAGGCGATGAAAATCGCGTAAGTTATCAAATATGTAATCAGCTACCTGCTGTTCGGTGGGCGTAAATTGATTATAAAGCCCTTTAATTCGGCTCAGGGAACCAGAAAGCTCCACCTTCTCATACATCGCGCCACCTCCATCTAAGGGTATCTCGCACTATCCTAATTGTGTTGTTCTTTATCAAACTTGAAAATCCTTTTCTTATTTAATACTTTTGTTAAAGCGGGACTAGTTTGAGGATGGAAATCACCATTTTTGTGGCCCCCACACCTTAACTCCATAACATATGGTATGACTATTAAGAGGTGAGACAAGTGAATACAATTTTAATGTTGATTGATCAACTCAATGTGGGGGGAACAGAAACCCACGTTCTTTCCTTGACTAAACAACTGATCCAAGAAGGAGTTAAAGTCGTTATTGGAACCAGTGGTGGGCCCCTTTTGGACACTTTTGAAAGCAGCGGGTTAGAAGTGGCTTATCTTCCCTTTCAAAGTGATGATCCCATCGGGGAAGAATACCAAGCTTTACTCAAAAAAACCAAAGAACTAGTAAAGGAAAAGGGGGTGGATTTACTCCATGCCCATTCCATCGCCGGACTCAAGGTCGCGGTTCAGGTGGGCCAAGAACTACTTGTTCCCACTATTGCCACCATCCATGGTAAGTTCTATCCTCCGCGCAAATTAAGGGGCTTATTGGATCGTTGCTCCCAAGTAATCGCTGTGAGTGTACCCGTTTTAGACTGGCTAACGCAAAAGGTGGATTATCCCCTTAATCAAATTACCCTAATTCCGAACGGAGTTGAAACAGAATACTTCAAACCAGGTGAACGATTAAATAGGTTCCGTGAGGAACTAGAACTCAATCCTGAAGATATGCTTGCAGTTGTGGTTAGTCGCTTAGCCTGGGAAAAGACCCGTGTAGTAGAAGCGGCAATCCAAGCCACCATTCAACTGCAAGATGAATTTCCCCTTCATCTTGCTATTATCGGTAGTGGAGCCCATACCCCCCTGATCCACGCCGCGGCCCTTTTGGCCAATCGCACCGCAAATAAGGATGTGGTGAATGTCTTAGGCTGGCGGATCAATACACTCGAATGCTATCAGGGGGCTGATCTAATTATTGGCACCGCCCGAGTTGCTTTAGAGGCCTTAAGTTGCGGAAAACCAGTTATTGCTGGAGGTAACGCCTCCTATTTTGGTTATCTTGAACCTAACAACATCCAAAAGGCTTGGGACGTGTATTTTGGTGATCATCAATGGGCTCATCCTTTAACAATAGCTGGGCTAAAATCAGATTTGCGACATGTTCTCAGTAGCCAAGTAGAATTCACCCAAAACGCATCTAAACTTCGAGAATGGGTTATGGGCAGCTTTGATATTAAAAAGATTACAGAAAAGACCCTGGAGCTCTATAGAGGTGTTATTGTAGGAAATCCAAATTGGCAATCTACCTCTACAAGCATTTCCCCCGCAGTAGAATTCGAAACACAGCCTAATACTAAAGCAGATGCACCAATTGCTACTCATCCCGTGCCAGATCCCGAGCTTAGTTCCAAACGTCCCCTCATTAGTGTGGCGATACCTGCGTATAATCGAGGTGCCTATTTACAGGAATGCCTACAGGGAGTCGTTGCCCAAACCTACCGCCCTCTAGAGATCATTGTAGTTAACGATGGATCCACAGACAATACTGAAGAGGTAGCTTTAGAATGGTGGGAAACTGTAGAAAATAGTGACGGGCTTTCCTTTGTCTATTTAAAGCTACCCCATAACACTGGTTATGCTTCCGCCCAGAGTATCGCCTACCAAATTAGTACCGGAGAGTATATTGCCAATCAAGACTCCGATGACACTAGCCATCCCAGCAGATTAGAGCAGGAACTGTTTTTCCTGCAGACCAACACAGACTACTCCTTTGTAGGCTCTAACTTTCGGAGCTTCCAAGGAGATTTAACCAAAACCAAGAAATCCCACATGCTTCGCTATGGTTATGAGGCCATCCTCAATACTTACCGTGATGGTGGCCATTGTATCTGTTTTGGAACACTGCTCTTTAAACGTTCTATACTAGAACGAATTGGAGGATTGACTAGTTTTTTACGGGGAGCAGAAGATTATGAGTGGATCACAAGGGCCTTAAATCAAGGCTTTTACGTCGACAATCTCAGTCAAGAACTTTACTTCTACCGGGAACACGAGGACCAGCTATCCCGCACCCACTTAGGAATACGGCGCCAACTCCAGACTGGGGGAAGGAGTGCAAAATCATGACAAAATACCTCTTAGGTGTGGACGGGGGAGCCAGTAAAACCCGTAGTCTAGTCGCCAACTCAGACGGAACTATTATCGCCTCTGGTTTTGGGGGTTGCGCCAATAGAAACGTTACAAGCTGGGAAGCCGCCGTCCTACAGGTTCGCTTAGGTGTAATAGATGCCTTAGCAAGAGGTGAGATTCTTCCTCACGACATTATTTATGCCCATTATGGCCTAGGAGGGGTGGCCACCTCAAGATGTGAGCAGGAGTGGCAGGATGCTCTAGGAGATCTTACCCCCCAAGCCACCATTACAATTGAGAATGATGTTTTTTTAGCTGTTCGTGCCGTAGACCAGGCTCACGGTATCGGAGTGGTTAGTGGAAGTGGAGGTAACATTGGTCTACTATCCCCAACAGGTAAGTTCCACCTAAACGGTCATGTCCGTTTCAACAGCGCCCAACTAGGTCGAAGAACTCTGCAAAAAATCATGTTCCAAATTCAAGGAAACCAATCCCTCGATCCCTTTAGCCGAGCCTTGTTAGAATTAGCCCATTTGGATGAGGAAAAACTCAAACAAGCAATGCATACAAACCCCCAAGAACTAGCACGAGAGGTGTCCCCACTTATAATCGAGCTTTATAAACAAGGATATGAGCAGGCCCAAACCATAGTACACACTTGGCTTGAACAAGTGGGCGAGGATGTGGAAGATTTTCGTTTGACTAACCACTTAGAATCGCTACCCATCTGTTTTGGAGGAACTACTTTTTCTGATATGCAGTCTATTCTCACGACAAATCTCAAGATCGAGGGACAAATCCTGGTCGCAAACACCCCTTTGGCGGAAGGGGCCGTTAAGGGAGCGTTTCTTGCTCATAAATACTAAGGGTCCCTTTGACCATTAATTGCACATCAAAATAATCAAGCGCGATTTGGCGGGCCTCTTTCTGAAATTGACTAAGAACCCTTCTACTTTCCACAAATTCTAAAATATCTGACGCCAAACGCTCAGGTCTAGCCTGGGCTAAATGGTATTGGGGAAAAGCGTCTAGATGTTGAAGCTCACCTATTAATTCTCTGGTCACGCGACCACCATAACCTGCACCGAGTAAAAAACCAACATTCCCGCAGGCCATAGCTTCACGTAAAGCTCTACCATGCCCAAAGACCACGTGCGTTCTTTGTAAGACCGAAACTGGATCGTCAAGCCAACCTAAATCTATAAATTGTTCCTTAGGTATCGGGGGGGCATTTCCCAAAAAGTAGGCCTCCAAATAAATGCCATGACCTCGCACAATAGCCAAGGCCCGATTGAGGCTTTCCGCCCCCATTGCCATTTCCCCATGAACTCTACCAAACCAACAAAGCTTAAACTTGCTTCGTAGAAATCGTCGTTTCGGGCGAAATCGAGCCAGGTCGATTCCATTAGGAATAACCACCGTCTTAGATTGAAATTTCGGTACAACTCTTGCCTGAGCGGGTCCAACTGCAATGATCTTTTTAGCCATTAATAAGGTTAAGGGATACAGTTCTTCCACCCAAAGAGTGGAATGGAGAGTAATCACTAGGGGGAGGCAATAATTGATACTAACCGTTACTGAAGAATTGAAACAATGGGGTGAATGGGAGTGAATAAGTTGAGGTTCTAATCGTTCACAGATGAGAGCTAAATCTGCAGTGGTAGTGTAGTAAAAGACCGGAACATTATCAAGCCTGCTAAGCCAAGTCCAACACATGGGTCATTAAGCCACTTTTGCACAAGATCGAAGTTAGCAGAACCCGCATAAGACCACCCCCCTTTAGTATATTCCAAGGTAGACTTACCAGGGCTTCTTTATATAACATTCCAGAAGAAAATATCATTACCCACAAAGATTATGACCCGGGGAGAAAGAGGCTACCCGATAGTCGAGTAGCCTCCCCAATAAGTTATCGATACAATTCCTGCACATGACCCTTGTCAATGACAACTAAACGAAATCCATTACCTCTTGAATCTGGCTCTACCCATTTTGTCGTCGCAATGGTAGATGTAATGGTTTGCTCCAATTGATCACTATGACGATGACCAGCAAACACATGGCTTACGCCATAAACCTCTAGCAAGTCTCGTAATTCCCGTTGTCCTTCATCAATAAATCGCCAACGAGTATCAAAGGGGTTGTGATGCAAAAATGCTATTGTTGGATGTTGATGGATTTGAGCATGCTTCAACTGATTTTCTAACCAACTTAACTGCTCTTCTTTTATGAAACCATTTTCCGAAGGATAGTCAGGATGATCATAGGTGTTAATAGCGATAAACAACCAATCACCTATGTCGATGGTATAGTAAAGTTCCCCAAAGTAGCTTTGCCAATAGGCAAAACCATCAACCGAACCACTCACCTTGCCGTCGTGGTTTCCCATAATCATAAAGAAAGGGAATTCAGCCTTTGCCTTTAGTAAGTTATACAATTCCGGATATTCCTCATGATAATTATCCGCGCTTTTACCCATCAAGTCCCCGGCAAATACTACAAAATCCACGTCTATGCCGTTTAGTTCTTCAATTATGGGCAATAGCTTGTTGTTCTTGTCTCGATAGCTTAGTTCAGGATGTATATCAGTAACTACCGCAAATTTTATCTGTTCTTGAGATTCCCTAACAGAGACTGCCCTCAACTGCTCATCATTCACAGTCGCACTACTTAGATGCAGATCATAAAGACCTGGAGGGAGATCATCTGGTAAGTGGCATGTGAACTTTCCTTCAGCTTGCTTTCCGGAAAACTCGTAGATCAAATCATTTAATTGCAGTACAACCTTTAGCTCTTCCTCAGGTACATCCCGTACAGTAACACCAAGCTCTCCACCAGATGAGACAAAAGCTGGCTGGGTAAGTAAAGGCCAAGTTATATGCTTAATGGGGCCATTCAGCTGATTTGACCCTAACTGAGGCTTAACTACCACGGCTTCTGTGTCCCCAGCCTCAGAGTACTTAGCTTTTAGGGCTCCAGCAATATCCAACATATATAAACTCGGGTTACTATCATACATACCGACTAATTCCCCAACACAAGCTAACCTTCTACCATTGGGGTGCCAGGTGGGAAACAGATAGTTCCCGGGATACTTAGTAAGACACTCTTTGTTTTGTCCATTGCTATCCATTAGCCACAAATCCCACTGAGCAGAACTACTAGACATGAAGGCAATACGATCACCTTTGGGCGACCACCGAGGATAGACGCTACTAGCACCTAAATCCGTCGTTAGGCAAATCTCGTTATCCAAAGTAGGGACACCCTCATCCATGAGCAGATCTGCCCTCCACAGATCGAAACGGCCATTAACGCCTCGCCTTTGGAAAACCAGACCAGAAGACACCCAATCCGGGAAAAGCACATCTTCCGGGCTCCAAGTAATTTGGATGGCCTCCTCTGAATCTAACTCTTGCCACCACAAATCCCATTTTCCATTACGATTAGAAGCGAAAATAACAGATTCACCATCAGGAGACCAGCTAGGAGTGATGTTATAACTCCCGTGATCGGTGACTTTGATTGGTTCGTTTTCCAAATCCCAATAATATATATTCCAACTACCTTCAGGCTGGTCAAGGTTCGGAGCCGCAGAATATACTAAGCGTGTACCGTCTGAAGACCACCTAGGATAGGCGTGAGGATAATACTCAAATGTTAACTGTTGTGGGGGAGCACTACCTGAAAATTCATGAATAAAGAGATTGCGTTCTGCCGCTTCTCGAGTGATTCTCGCCCCCTGCTCAACCCCAATGGTCGCGATCAAACTTCCTCCATTCGGATTCCATTCAGGATACATCTCACGATCTAACGGAAGCGATGTTTGTAACGACACCAGTTCTATAAGCCCATATTCGCGCATTTGCTGCGGAGTACCCAACTCAAAAGAAAGCCCTTGGGGTCCAAAGAAATCAGCAGGTACACTTTTTTCGCTAATCTCTGTTACACAGTCATTATTGACTGGACGAACATAGTATCCGCCATGCCGTTCGTCCGCTTTTAGTAGAATACCAGTTGCCACCACATAACAGCCATTATGAAGCTCACTAATATCGATACCAGCATAGTTATAGAATTTAAAGTACATTGCACCTTGACCATCATCGATATTACCATCCTTGCTTCCATCTAACCAAAAGCCCCGCACGATACCAGAGTTGCTATAATCAAAGAGGCGACCTTCGATTTGCACAAAGCTCCCCGCCATGGTTTCTAAGATATCTTCGGACGCATCAGTGACAACAGACTGTGGTTCTATGGTTAATCCATAGTCTGGATCAATAATCTGAACATGCTCTGGATTGGTCACCAAGACTACTAACGAACCTATATCAGTAGCATATCCTCGATTACTTAATTGACCTGTAACTTGAACTAAACTTCCTGCTTGCACCGCTGGTTGCGTAGTTCCAGGAAGATACACCAACACACCCTGGGACGAAAGAACAGGGTCAATTATGGCAAAGTAGTTGGCAGAGTCGTGCCACAAACCCGAATCAACTGCTACAACTCCTTGTACTGTAACAGTTTGGTCTAAATAGACTATATACGCTATCATAAAAGTGATCCACCAAAAGCCAAAACGCTAACGTAAAAGTGATCCACTTTGTCCCAACTCTCCTGTATATTGGAGGTACCAATCACTTCAATTGCAGGAGGTAAGGAGATGATCAAAGTGGATCAGTACCAGCTTATCAGAGAATTGTATGCAGTAAAAGGACTTTCTCAAAGGGAAATCGCAAGAACCCTTGGGATTTCCCGGAACACCGTAAAGAAGTATTGCGAAGGGGAGAACTTGCCCTTTGAAAAGTCTACTAGAAAGCGGCAACCAACGGTTATTACACCTGAAGTTGAGAAGTTCATTCAGGAGTGTTTTGAGCAAGACAACGAAGATAAAGCTCCCAAGCAAAAGCATACTGCTAAACGGATTTATGACCGGCTTGTCGAAGAACTCGGTTTTGAAGGCGGAGAGTCTACCATCCGCCATTATGTCAAAGCACTGAAGGACAAGCCTTTAGAAGCCTTCGTTCCGCTCGAATTTGACCCGGGCGAAGCAATCCAAATGGATTGGGGCCAAGCGGTCATCTATCTAAAAGGAGTAAGAACCACAATTCGTCTATTCTGTGCCCGCTTGTGTTACAGTGCCATGCCGTTTGTAATAGGCTTCCCACATGAGCGAATAGAAGCGTTAGTTGAAGGCCATATCGAGACATTTGAGTTCTTTGGTGGTGTGGGACAGCGTAGCATCTATGACAATATGCGCACCATCGTAAACGATGGCTGGGGCAAACATGTTCGCAAAGAGCAGAAAGATTTTCTCCAACTCAAGGCTCACTATGCATTTCAAGCAACGTTCTGTAACCCTGGGCAAGGGAACGAAAAAGGCTTAGTTGAAAGCCTTGTAGGCTGGGCCCGACGTAATATTTTAGTTCCAGTGCCTAGAGTCAACTCTTTCGAAGAACTGAATCAGCTCCTTCGTGAGCGATGCCTAGCATACCAAGAACACACGATTCGAGGGCGAAGCAAGACTATTGGTGAATACTTTGAAATTGAGCGGGACAAGCTTACGCCATTGCCGCTAAGGGCCATGGAGCCAATTCGTCAAGTTGTAGCCACGTGCAACCCGTTCTCCACTGTCCGCTTTGACACGAATCGCTACTCTCTTCCCGTAGAGTACGTCGGTAAAGACATCACAGTAAAAGCTAGCGTGTTTGAGGTATCCCTATGGTACCATGGCAAACAAATTGCGACGCACCCGCGTCTCTATGGACGTGAAGGTGTGACTTACAAACTCGAGCACTACCTTCCGTTGCTGGAAAGGAAACCACGAGCCGTATGGAACGCTCAGCCTGTAAAGGCAATTAACTTGCCGGCTGCTTTCTGGGATTTTGCCCATAAGCTCGGTAGTGACTATGAGGTTGTCAAATTACTGAAACTCTTATCACGGTACAGCATTCCAGCGCTTCTGGAGAGCATAC
>JAAZLB010000402.1 GCA_012799535.1 Bacillota bacterium
ACCGGGGAGCCTCTCACCGTTGCAAGAAATAATGCCCTAGCTAAGGCTTTGCCCGTGAGTGAGCAAAATCCCTCCTGTCTAGTCTTAGGTGCAGATACTATTGTGGTTTTGGATGGGCAGATTTTAGGTAAGCCGAAGGATCAGGATTCTGCCTCGGAAATGTTACACAATCTTAGCGGGCGCACCCATGAGGTTACTACTGTTGTGGCTTTGCTCCAAGGAGGACAAGCTGTAGATCTGTTTAGTGTCACCACCGAGGTTTCCTTTCGCAAATTGGAAGAATTTGAAATCTCTAGTTACATTGCCACCGGTGAGCCTTTTGATAAGGCAGGGGGTTATGGGATTCAAGGATTTGGTGGGCTACTTGTAGAAAACATAAAAGGTTGTTATTATAATGTTGTAGGGTTACCCATGCCACGCTTGGTGGAGGCTTTGCGTCCACTAGGTGTAGAAGTCTTTCCCCAGGGAGATGGGAAAGGAGCATAGCTTGAATAAACCCATCAAAATGAGAGATTTGCCCAAGGAAGAGCGTCCGAGAGAGCGCTTGATCCGCCATGGCCCAGAGCGCCTAGCCAACAAAGAACTTTTAGCTATTTTGCTACGCACTGGTACTCAGCACGAATCTGCTTTAGGGTTGGCTGAAAAGCTTCTAGCCCGTTTTGATTCGCTACGGGGATTAGCTAGTGCTAGTTATGAAGAGTTGGTGGCGGTTAGTGGCATTGGTCCTGCGAAGGCAACAGATATTCTAGCCGCTTTTGAGTTGGCCAAGCGTTTGGCCGATTCTCAAATGGAATTTCATGGGGTAGTGAATAGTCCAAGAGATGCAGCTCAAATGGTTTTACGGGAGCTTAGTCTAGAGGACAGGGAGCACTTTATGATCATTATGCTCAACACCAAACATCGGGTCATTGCTAAAAAGGTGATTTCCATTGGACACTTACACGCCTCTTTGGTCCATCCCCGTGAGATGTTTAAAGAAGCCATTAAACGAAGTAGTGCCGCTGTAATTTTGGTACATAATCACCCGAGCGGGGATCTAACACCAAGTAAGGATGACCTAACCACTACGGAGCGTTTAAAAGAAGTAGGGGAGATTCTAGGGATTGAGGTCTTGGATCACATTATTGTGGGTGATAATCGCTATTTGAGTTTTAGAGAACAAGGGTTGTTATAGGAAAACGGAAGGGGTAGTTTTATGTTTAGGCGCTTTGGAAGAAACGTCGGTATCGATCTAGGTACTGCCAACACCTTAGTACTTGTGGAAGGTAAGGGTATTGTGATTAATGAACCTTCAGTAGTGGCTATTGATCGGGATACTAATGAAATTTTTGCAGTAGGGAATAAGGCAAAAGAAATGGTAGGGAGGACACCAGGTAATATTATTGCCATTCGTCCCCTTAAAGATGGGGTAATTGCTGACTTTGAAGTTACAGAGCGTCTTTTAAAGGACTTTTTAGCTAAAGCTACCCGCCGTTCCCGTTGGATGCGCCCCCGGGTTGTAATTTCAGTTCCCTCAGGAGTAACAGAAGTAGAAAAACGGGCGGTAATAGATGCTGCCTTATCTGCAGGAGCCAAGGATGCCCGAGTAATTGAAGAGCCTATGGCTGCTGCTATCGGAGCTGGCTTACCAGTACAAGATCCCACTGGCACCATGATTGTAGATATTGGTGGCGGAACTACAGAAGTGGCCGTAATTTCCCTCGGGGGAATAGTTTCTCACCGCTCTATTAGGGTAGCTGGGGATGAGATGGATGAATCCATTGTGCAACATATTCGCCGCAATTTTAATCTTCTGATCGGAGAAAGAACCGCAGAGAAAATCAAAGCAGAAATAGGTTATGCATCTTTAGATGCTGGTGAAGAACTTTCCATGGAAGTGCGGGGACGGGATCTGGTGAGTGGTCTACCTAAGACAGTTGTTGTTACTTCCACCGAGATTCATCGTGCTTTAGAAGAGCCGGTCCAGACCATTTTAGATGCGGTAAAAGTGACCTTAGAACGGACTCCTCCTGAATTGGCTGCAGATATTATGGATAGGGGAATTATGATGGCCGGTGGTGGTTCGTTACTTAATGGCCTAGACCAATTGTTGATGAGAGAGACAGGCATGCCGGTTCATATTACGGACCATCCTCTCACAGCTGTGGTGGAGGGGACCGGTGCAGCTTTAAAACATTTCGATTTACTAAAGCGCATAATGTTAGGACCAAGACGTTATTAAGGGACTAAGTGAGGATGTGACTGGGGTGCTCGAGCGATTACTACGTTGGAAATTTATGATTATTATCGTTCTAGTTGTGGTGTTAGTGGGCACCATTCATTACACATCCTTCACTCGCCCGAAAATCAGCTTTTTAGAAGGTGCTTGGCGAGACTTTTTAGCACCCCTCCAAACTATAGTGAGTAGGACTCAACGCTATTTTCAAACTAAGGTAGCTGGTCTCCGGGAGCTTAGGCACTTGAAAGTAGAGAATCAGGCCTTGCAAGCGGAAGTTGTGGCCCTGAAGCGGGAAGTCTTGGCTTTACGGAATTATCAGCGGGAAAACGCCTGGTTGCGAGAGGCCTTGGATTTTAAAAGTGAGTTAGAACATCAAATTCTAGTCGCGGAGGTCATTGCCCGTTCGCCAAGCAAATGGGAAAATACTATTACCCTCAATAGGGGTTTGCACCATGGGGTAAATACGGGGATGGCAGTAATTACTAATGCGGGTATAGTGGGTACCGTGATTAATAGTTCTCAGTTTACCAGCACTGTTTTATTAGCTATTGATGCCCAAAGTGCCACAGGCGGACTGGTGCAAACTAGTGGTGATTTAGTTTTAATTCAAGGTATGGAAGGTCATTCAGGTGATCTACTGGCCACGCCTTTAAGCCGAGATACCTCTGTGGAGGTTGGGGATGTGATTGTCACATCTGGTTTGAGCAGGATTTACCCGAAAAACTTGCCAATCGGTCAAGTTGTCTCTGTGGAATCACGGCAATATGATCTATCTTTCGCGGCAGTGGTCCGTCCCTTTGTAGACTTTACCCGCTTGGAGTATGTTTTGATTGTTTTGCCTAATGAGTGAGGGGGTCCCCAATGAAATATCTTGGTTACGCTCTAGTTTTAATTTTGGGACTAGCCTTTCAAACAGCCGCAACCCCAAGCCTGTTTGTGCTCGGATTTCGGCCTGAATTAGTCTTACTTTTGGCCTTGCTCTTTGCTTTAATCCAAGGACCTCTTGAAGGCGCTATAGTAGGCTTTGGGGGAGGATTGATGTTAGATTTATTGGTGGGGCGTTTTATCGGTTTACGAGCCCTCACTTTCATGCTTAGTAGTATAGGGATCGGACTAGTGGCTAAGCGTTTGTATCAAGAAAATTTTTTAGTGCGTTTTTTAGCTATTTCAGGCTGGAGTTTAGTGGCCCAGCTACTTTACTTACTTGGCACTGCCGCCTTTGGTCGGATCATTGTTTGGACTTATCCTACTTGGCGAGCTATTTTAGGAACTAGTATTTTTAATGGTTTACTAAGTGTAGTGTTATTTAGACCTTTTCTTGCCTTAAATAAACGCCTAATTTACTGGGATGAATTGTTGAAAAGAACGGGGTGACGTCAATGGAGCAAAAAGGCACAGAACAACGTCTCAGCGTTCTTTTTTTAGTTGTTGTAGGCTTCTTGGTAGTTATTGTAGGTCGCCTCTGGTATTTGCAGATGATCAAAGGGGAACATTACGCCCGCCTTGCAGATGGTAATCGTATGCGCCAATTGCGCTTAGTACCACCTCGTGGTGAGATCATGGATCGTAACGGGGAGGTTTTAGTCCGGAGCAAACCCTCCTTTACCGTCTCCTTAGTTCCTGGAGGTTTTCCTAAAGGGGATACTACTAGTACTCAGCTTTTATGTGAGCTTTTGGCTTTAACTCCTGAAGAGTTAGATGAAGCGGTGGAAAAGGGTAGGGGTTTTCCTTATGAGCCAGTGCGTATTAAGCGTGATGTAGATGCGGAAACGGTGATTGCCATTGAGGAAAACCGGATTAATCTACCTGGAGTATTTATTGAAGAAGAGCCGGTCCGGGAGTATTTACATGGCGATTTGGCCGCGCACTTAATTGGTTATTTAGGGGTGATTAGTGCCCCTGAATTACAAAGATATGGAACCACCTATCGAGGTAGTGACTTGGTGGGAAAAAGCGGTATTGAACAGACCTATGAAGAAATTCTCCGGGGGGAAACAGGTACCAAGACAGTAGAGGTGAACGCTCTTAGTCGACCCATTCAGACTGTGAATACTTTAGAGCCGGTGCCGGGACATAATATCCTGCTCACCATTGATAGTCATTTGCAGGAAGTTGCAGAACAGGCTTTTTTAGAGCATATTTTGACTTTGAAAGATGATCCAGGAACCCAAACTGGTGGGGTACTGGCTTTAAATCCCCAAACGGGGGAGATTCTAGTTATGGCCAGTTTTCCAAGTTATTACCCAGAAAACCTCATTGATCAATCCCAGCGCAACACCTATTACACTAGCTTGAGTCAAGATCAGGGCCGCCCTTTTTTTAATCGAGTGACCCAGGCCCTTTATGGTCCAGGCTCAACATTTAAGGCGATCACCGCTTTGGCGATTTTAGAAGAAGGTGTATTAGGACCGAAGGATAAATTTAATGCTACTGGTGTTTCCCAATATGGGGTGCGCGATTGGGTAATTAATAGTGGTTTGGCCCCCTTTGGAATGATTACTTTATATGATGCCCTAGGAGTCTCTAGTAACCACTATTTCGCTGATAATGGGGCAAAAGTTGGTATTGATAATCTGTCAAAGTGGATGGGTGCCTTAGGTTTTGGTGCTCCAACTGGTTTACAACTGTACCCTGAGGAGGCTTCTGGGTTATTACCTAGTCGGGAATGGAAAAAACGAGCCTTTAGCAAAAGCCCCCTCTCTGAGCAAAACTGGTATCCTTCCGATACGGAGCAAATCTCTATTGGTCAAGGTTTTCATCAAATGACCTTGTTACAATTGGCCCAAGCCTATGCGGCCATTGCTAATCGGGGGAAGATTTACACCCCCCAAGTGGTGAAAGAAATTCAAACACCTGATGGTTATGTTATATATCGGGCTGAACCGGAATTGGCCCGGAAAGTTGATGCAAAGCCAGAAACTTGGAACGCTCTTATTGAAGCTTTAACCGCTCCTATTAAACATTCGCGAGGTACCGCCAGGACAGTTATGGCTGGTTTTCCTGTTCCTATGGCAGGTAAGACCGGAACCTGGGAAGTACCAGGGAGTCTTTCTAATGGACTTTATGTAGGCTTTGCTCCCGTGGATAATCCGGAGATCTTGGTTGCGATAGTAGTGGAGCGGGGGGGAGGAGGCTCCTCTGCAGCTGCCCCTATTGCCCGCAAAATTCTTGATGCCTATTTTGAGGTGGACAAGGCAGAAATGTAAGGTTGTGGCAGGGAATTTAGGTGTTTGTGCAGAAACAAACAAGCGGTGTATGATATAAGGAGTTGGCCCTATGAGTCAGGAATTATGCAGTATCAAGGGAAGTCGGGAGGGGTTGGTGATCACTATAAGTGATGCCAGCCAATTTTCCGAGGTAATTGGTTCTTTAGATCGGCAATTGGCCGCATCCCAAAGTTTTTTTATGGGTGCTTCCGCGAAAGTGTTTTTGCGGGTAGGATCCCTCACTAGCGAACAGCTGGATCAGCTAGAACAACTAATTGCAGGCTATGGAATGCATTTGGATCGGGAACCACCGAGCTTTTATTCATCTATCTCCCCAACGACACCGGTTCAGGATAGTCCAAAACGGGAAGAAGACAACACAATTTTGGTGCGCCGCACCATTCGTTCCGGTCAGCGTCTGCATTATGACGGTAATGTTGTGGTGATGGGTGATGTGAATGCAGGAGCAGAGGTGGTTTGCACCGGTGATATTGTAGTTCTTGGTTCGTTAAGGGGGGTTGCCCATGCTGGTGCCGAAGGGCGTTTAGATGCCACTGTTTTTGCTTTCCGCTTAGAACCAACCCAATTGCGGATCGCCCATTTGATTTCTCGGGCACCAGATGAAAAGGTTCCCCTACCAGAGGGACCAGAAATCGCTCGGATTGTGGAAAATACGATTCAGCTTTCAATTTACAACCACTAAGGGTTGAGGAGGCGCTAGTTGTGGGAAAAGTTATGGTAATTACTAGTGGTAAAGGCGGGGTGGGCAAGACAACCACGACCGCCAATCTAGGAACAGGTCTAGCCGCTTTAGGCCAAAAGGTTTGTCTTGTGGACACGGATATTGGCTTGCGAAATTTAGACGTAGTTTTAGGTCTGGAAAATCGAATTGTCTATGACCTTTTAGATGTGCTGGAAGGTCGCTGTGAACTCCGGAAAGCCCTGATTAGGGATAAGCAATATGGGGAACGCCTAGTCTTAATCCCTGCCGCTCAAACCCGGGAAAAGGACGAGGTAGATCCTGACCAAATGTTGGAGTTAGTGGAGCAACTTAAGGAAGAATATGATTTTGTCATCCTTGATAGCCCAGCGGGTATTGAACATGGTTTCAAAAACGCTATTTCTGGGGCAGATATGGCCATCTTGATCACAACTCCTGAAGTATCTGCAGTGCGAGATGCGGATCGGGTTGTAGGTTTACTAGAATCGGCCGGACTTCATGATCCTCAGGTCATTATTAATAGGCTCCGCCCTGATATGGTTCGCAAGGGTGATATGATGGATATCTCTGATGTTGACGACATCTTACGTATTCCTATTTTAGGTGTGGTTCCTGATGATGAACATATTATTGTTTCTACTAACCGAGGTGAACCAGTGGTCAACGATAAAAAGTCTAAGGCAGGACAAGCCTACCGAAACATTGCCCGCAGGCTTTTGGGTGAAGAGATTCCATTTATGGACTTGCAAGAACGTAACTTGATGGGCTGGTTTAGAAAAGTTCTTAGTTAAAAGGGGGGATCAGCGTGTTTGAATTCATTGGAAAACTTTTCGGAGGTGGCTCCGAGGGGAGCAAAAAACAGGCCAAGGAACGTTTAAGATTAGTGTTAGTCCATGATCGGGCTAGCTTATCTCCTGGTTTGGTGGAAGATTTAAAGGAAGAGCTGATCCAAGTTATTTCTAAGTATATGGAAATTGATGAAGATGGGCTTGAAGTGAACTTTGATGAGAGTGATGATTCTGTGGCCCTCATCGCTAACATCCCAGTGAAAACCGTGAAACGAAACGTGAACTAACATGATTAGGCCTATCCCTTAATATACTAAAGTAGAGATATAAGGGGGGTGCCTAATTTTGGCTAGACGGTTTGCCCGTAATTCAATCTTGGCAATCGGAGTCTTTTTAATCATGGCATTTTTAGTCTACACTAATCTAGACTTTGCCGAGCCCGTGACAGAGTATGTTCAATTTATAGTTTCAACAGACTTGTCGATTAAGCCGGTCCTAGAGCGGGTGGGTTTGTTGCAAAAACTAGCCAACTGGGATTTAGGGGCGTTAAGGGAAAGCTGGTCCCCTAACCTAGGACGGTGAAACTATGCGGATCGGTACTTACTTTGGGATTCCTCTGAAAGTGAATCCCTTTTTCTTTCTCCTACTAGCAGTGGTCTTTTTTTATGGTAAGCTAGTGGAGGCCCTCTTACTTTTTGCCATAGTGTTATGGCACGAGAGTTTTCATGTACTTGTAGCTCGCCTATATCGGTTAGATGTTCTAGATATTGAACTACTTCCCTTTGGTGGTGTGGCTCGCCTGGACGCTTTGCTCCAACTCAATCCCCAAGTTGAGTGGGTGGTGGCCATTGTTGGGCCCTTAAGTAATTTGGTCTTGGTTGTGCTTGCTTATGCCCTAGTACCCATTATAGATGTTCCTTTGGAATGGTTTGATTTTTTTATTCAGGCTAATCTGGGGATGGCCCTGTTTAATTTACTACCTGCCCTACCTCTAGATGGGGGTAGAGTTTTGCGTAGTCTTTTAGTGCGGAGGCAAGGCTTCAAGGAAGCCACTAGTGTAGCAAGCATTCTTGGGCAAGTAATAAGTCTGTCCCTGTTAGGCTGGGGTGTTTATGGTCTTTATTTAGGGCAGTATCAGGCTCTGATTTTTATTTTTTTTGGTGTGATGTTGTATTGGGCTGCGAGGCAGGAACAGAAGAATGCCAGTTATATCTTCCTGCGCTATTTAACCCATAAAAAACAGGAACTTCGTTTGAAAAGGGTGTTTGCAGGCCGCGAATTGGTGGCTACTGAGGAAACCTCCCTCGGTGAAGTACTCAAATTTTTCCAACCACCCCATTATCATTTAATTTGGGTGGTGGATTTAGATGGGCAAATTCTTGGTTTTTTTGGGGAGTTAGAATTAATCCAAGCCCTTTTTGAACAGGGGTTGGGATGTAAAGTGGGGACCTTAGTGAAATATAAGCTGTAATTTTTGGAAAGGGGTGGTCAGATGGATAAGCGTCTCTTACCACTTTTGCCTTATGTTACTAAACCTGCCAGGTATACTAATCAGGAGCTTAATGCCATACACAAGGATTGGTCGCAAATCGCTGTAAAGGTTGCACTGGCCTTTCCTGATATTTATGATGTGGGCATGGGCCACTTAGGATATAAAATATTATATTCTGCCATTAATGATCGGAGAGACGCCCTAGCGGAACGGGTGTATGCACCCTGGATTGATCTTCAGAGCAAGATGGAAGAGGCTATGATTCCCTTAACTGCTTTAGAATCTGGGCAAGAATTAGGGGCTTTTGACTTGGTAGGTTTTACACTGCAATATGAGTTAAGCTATACCAACATCTTAAAGATGCTAGATTTAGCTGGTATTCCTAGACGGAGTGCAGAACGTGGACCAGAAGATCCCCTGATCATGGCTGGGGGGCCCTGTGCCTATAATGTGGAACCTCTAGCTGATTTCTTGGATTTTGTGGTCTTGGGGGATGGGGAAGAGATCATCCATGAGATCGTCGAACACACTAAGGACGCGAAAATTCAAGGTAGTAGTAAAGAAGAGTTACTGCAACGTTTAGCTCAAGTGGAAGGGATTTATATTCCTAGTTTTTATGAACCAGTTTATAATGATGATGGAACTTTCCACACCTTAAAACCCCTTCGGCAGGGTATACCCACCTGCATTAATAAACGGGTGGTGGCAGATTTAAATCAAGTGTCTTATCCTAAGGAGTTTGTGGTCCCTTATGTGGATGTAGTTCATGATCGGGTTATTGCGGAAATTATGCGTGGCTGTACCAGAGGGTGTCGGTTTTGTCAGGCTGGGATGATTTATCGCCCCGCAAGAGAACGGGATCCCCAAGTCCTAAAGGAGCAAATTGCCCAGCTAGTCCAAAGTACCGGTTATGAAGAAATCGGCCTTTCTTCCCTTTCTAGTGGAGATTACTCCCAATTGTCCTCCTTGGTAAGGGAGTTAATGGAAGATTATCAAGGCTGTGGGGTGGGAATTTCTCTTCCTTCCTTGCGTTTAGATTCCTTCGGGGTGGAATTGGCCCAGGAGATTCAAAAAACCCGTAAAACTGGTTTGACCTTTGCTCCTGAAGCGGGCACCCAACGTTTACGAGATGTGATCAATAAAAATGTAACAGATGAGGATTTAAGACAAGTTGTTCAAGGGGCTTTTTCAGCAGGTTGGTACGGGATTAAACTATACTTTATGATTGGACTACCTACCGAGACTCAAGAAGATCTGGATGGAATCATTAATTTAGCCCATCAGGTGGTGGCTTGGGGTAAAGAGTATGGAACTAGTCCCCGTCTGCCAGAGGTGACCATTAGTGTAGCTTCTTTTGTGCCAAAACCTCATACACCATTTCAATGGATGGCCCAAGACTCAATGGAGACTTTACAAACCAAACTAAAATATTTACGAGATCGCCTGCGCCACCCTGGTATCCGCTTCAGTTATCCGAAAGTAGAGGAGAGCTTTTTAGAAGCAGTCTTTGCTAGGGGAGATCGGAGACTAGCCACTGTGTTAGAACGGGCAGTTGATTTAGGCTGCCAATTTGATAGTTGGAGCGATTGTTTCCGTTTTGATCTCTGGACTCAAGCTTTTCAGGAAGCTGGCATCGACCCCCTTTGGTATGGAGAAAGGGAGCGAAGCCTCCAAGAGAGTTTGCCATGGGCACATCTGAGCGCAGGGGTAGAAACGGATTTTCTCCAGCATGAGTGGGCCTTAGCCTTGCAGGGCCAGACTACGGAGGATTGCCGTTGGTCTTATTGTAGTGACTGTGGGGTTTGTCCTAATTTAGATGTG
>JAAZLB010000403.1 GCA_012799535.1 Bacillota bacterium
CTATAACTGTTCGTTCACGCTTGGAAAGACAGTGAAATTTTTCAGCCAATTGGTTGCGATCCATGTTCAAAACTACCGATTCAAGAACTTCATCCCGATCAGAGCTCAAAATATCCATCAAATTAATTTCGTTGCCCTCCCGATCTGCCCCAATGGGATCATATAGTAGAACCTCTTGGCGCGCTCGCTTGGTTGTGCGCAAATGCATTAAGATCTCGAATTCACTGACAGTTTTTCCTGAACCCGGTGAAAAACTTTGGGTTCAATTATGGAAGGACAAGGAATTAAAATCCACTCTTGCACCGGTCGTAGGCGAACTTGCGAGTTTGTAGTATCCCACTTGTTTTGATAAAACTCCCCTATATAAGTGGGATTAGAAAGAATTTGCCTAACCACCTGCCGATGCCACTGTTTAGCTCCCCGCTTAGTAGGAACACCTTGAGAAGTCAAGGTCAGAGCGATACTGGAAATCCCCCCCACTCCCCTGGGAGGATTAAGATACCAGTTAAAAATGTGTTCCACCACCTTTGCTTCATTAAGGTTGACCACCAACTGCTCATTCTCAGAATCATAATCATAGCCATAAATTTGGAAATCCCTCAACACCCTCCCTTGTCTTGCCTTTTCCCGTCTACCCCGGCACATACGCTCGGTAATCTTTGCCTTTTCAAACTCGGAAATAGCACCCCTGAGGGCATAAAATAGATTACCTTCCGGGGTCTTACTGTAGTCTCCATGGACAAAACTAAGTTCTACCCCCCGTTTTTCCCACTCTTCTGTGAGTAATAACTGATGAAGCAATTTCCTCGAAAGGCGATCTGGATCTAAGCAAAGAACAGTGTTTATCTCGCCAGCCTGGATTTTTTGACGCAATTCTTCTAAGGCGGGGCGCTGTAAAGTCTCCCCTGAAAACCCCTCATCAATGAATGTCAAGGTAGCTTGAGATTCAACCAAGGCCTGGCATTCCCGAATTTGAGCAGAGATACTAAACCCGTGCTTAGCTTGTTCTTCTGTGCTTACTCGGGCGTAAATCGCAATCAAGTTACCACCCCCTGCTAAAACTTATGTGCTCCCACCCCCTCCTATGTTATAATGGGCATTAAAGGAGGATACAACGTGGATTTACAATTAGCTATTTTCGATTTAGACGGAGTCATTGTGGATACTGCCAAATATCATTATTTGGCCTGGAAGCGTTTAGGGGATGAACTAGGGATCGAATTTACTGAACAGGATAACGAGCGACTGAAGGGTGTGAGCCGCATGCGCTCCTTAGACATAATTTTGGAACTTGGTAACCAGAAAAAGACGCAAGAAGAAAAGGAAGCTTTAACAGCTAAGAAAAACTCCTGGTACGTGGAGTCTATTTTGCAAATGGATGCTTCTCAGATCTTACCAGGAGTATTGGACTTTTTAGAAGACTTAAAAGCAAGAAGTGTCAAAATCGCCCTTGGATCTGCCAGTAAAAATGCAAGAACCATTTTGGAAAGGGTTCAAATCACAAACTATTTTGATGCCATCATTGATGGAAATCTGGTCTCTAAAGCAAAACCAGATCCAGAAGTTTTCTTATTAGGAGCAACTAAATTAGGGGTAAAACCTACTCAAACTGTAGTCTTTGAAGATGCCCAAGCAGGAATTGAGGCAGCCTTGAACGCGGGGATGTATACAGTGGGAGTTGGGGATCGGAAAATTCTTTCAGAAGCCCATGTGGTAATTTCTAGCTTCGAATCCCTCAATGTAGAGGAGTTATTCCATGCTTTAACTGGCCAAGGTTAGAATTTTTGTGGGCTTTGTGCAAACGATTGCCAAACCATATTTAATAAGTTATGATGTTCTTAACAGAACTATCGAAGGGGGAATCTTTTTGGCGTTTTTCTACGGAACCCATGAATGGGAAATTGTTGAAAACGGGTTTCACCCAGAACGAAATCGAGTAACTGAAAGTCTCATGAGCCTTGGTAATGGCTATATGGGTTTGCGAGGTAATTTCGAAGAAGACTATTCAGGTGATAGTCTACAAGGTACTTACATTGCAGGAGTCTACTACCCTGATCGGACAGTTGTGGGTTGGTGGAAAATTGGATATCCTGATTATTTTGCCAAAGTGCTTAATGGGGTGAATTTCATTGGCATCCGCGTTGCTTTAGGAGACCGTCCTTTAGATTTACACACTTGGGACCCCCTTGAGTTTCAACGCAGATTAGATATGCGAACAGGGGAGCTCACCCGCTCTTTTCAGGTACGAGATGAACAGGGTCGCATTTTTTCCGTTGAAAGCCGCCGTTTTATCAGCAAAGATCAACGAGAGCTAGCCCTAATTAGCTACAGCGTCACCTTAAAGGAAGACCCCGCTAATTTAGGTGCTGACATAAAATTCACCCCCTATCTCGAAGGCAATATTGTCAATGAGGATGCCAATTATGGAGAAGATTTTTGGCTACAAGTGGCAGAAGAAAATGGAGAATATTATCAAATGGTCACTATGGAAACAAAGAAATCTGGTTTTCTGGTGGCAGCAGCTAGCTCTTTTCGCCTGTACCTAGATGCCCAAGAACTTACCGAATTCTCCATTCAACGGAAAACCCAGGTTAGATACACAGAAGCCACTGTGGAGCAGCACCTACAGGTGGGGCAAACCCTCACCATTGAAAAACTAGTAGCCATCACCACTAACCGAGATCATCCTAACGAAGTAGTGATTGAAGAGGTTCTAAAAAACCTAGACGAACATCAGAAATTTAGTTATGACAACCTCTTTTCCTTACACCGAAAAGCCTGGTCCCATGTGTGGAAAGATAGTGATATTCAAATTCAAGGTGACCCCGCTGCCCAACAGGGGATTCGTTTTAACATCTTCCACCTCCATCAGACCTACACTGGAGAAGATCCACGCCTAAATATTGGGCCTAAGGGGTTTACTGGGGAGAAATATGGGGGAAGTACCTATTGGGATACTGAGGCCTATTGCCTTCCCTTTTATTTGAGTACAAGTGATCCTCAGATCTCGAAGAATCTTTTAATCTATCGTTACAACCATCTCGCAAAAGCTAAGGAAAACGCTCAAAAGCTTGGATTACCAGGCGCCTTATATCCCATGGTAACCATGACCGGTGAAGAATGCCACAATGAATGGGAAATCACCTTCGAGGAGATCCACCGTAATGGGGCCATCGCCCATGCTATCTTCAATTACGTTCGCTACACAAATGATTGGGGTTATTTAGGAGAATACGGTTTTGAAGTATTAGTGGAAATAAGTCGGTTCTGGGCTGGTCGAGTCACCTATCAGCCACGTAAAGAGGTTTATATGATCTTAGGGGTTACAGGACCTAATGAGTATGAGAACAATGTGAACAACAATTGGCACACTAATCGCATGGCATCTTGGTGCTTAGAATACACACTAGAGACTTTGGATTATCTGCAACAAACTAACCCCCTCCGTTTTGAGCAACTTTATAACGATCTCGAGCTTAGCATGGATGAAACCCAGTACTGGCAAGAGATCATAGATAAAATGTACTATCCCTATGTGGAAGAGCTAGGGGTCTTTGAGCAACAAGATGGCTTTATGGATAAAGAACTACTTCCCGTAAGTACACTTTCTAGAGAAGATCTACCACTAAATCAAAACTGGTCTTGGGATCGAATTCTCCGCTCATGCTTTATCAAGCAAGCAGATGTACTTCAGGGTCTTTTCTTCCTCGGGGATCGTTATAACTTAACAACAAAAAAACGCAATTTCGATTTCTACGAACCCATGACGGTACACGAGTCCTCCCTCTCACCTTGCGTCCACTCGATTATCGCAGCTGAAGTTGGCTATCTAGAAAAAGCTTACGAACTCTATTTACGAACAGCCCGTTTGGACCTGGACAACTACAATAATGACACAGATGATGGGCTGCATATCACTAGTATGGC
>JAAZLB010000404.1 GCA_012799535.1 Bacillota bacterium
AAGAAATAAGTGCTACCACTGAGGAACAATCCGCTTCTTCTCAACAGATGGCGTCGTTAACCTCTCAAGTGGTCCAGGCTACGAATAAAGTACGAGAAGAAATGCAGCAATTTAGAGTGTAATTCTAAATGAGACTCCTGTATAATTCATTTATACAGGAGTTTTCTGAAAAGACCCTAAAGGGGGAGTTAACATGGGGAGAAGAAATAATGCAGTATGGCTTTTAGTTCTAATACTGGCAGTTGGCTTCGGTTGCTATCAAGCTTCTGCTTCTACCACACTACAACGGGTGGTGGTTTTGGATTTTCTAGCTTTGGATGATCAAGGTAATTATATTGATACCTTAGCGCTAAAATCCACTGATTTAGTGAATTTATCCCGAGTAATGTCTCAAGGCATTGGTGCACGGCTGGTTCAGTATGGTGAATTCGATGTGCAGGATTCAATTAGTCTCCAGGAGGATTTGCAGGCCTTAAAGTTTTCACCCCAAACTTCCGCCTGGGATCGGGCGCGACTAGTTTTGGAACAAGAAGTGGCCGATGAGGTGATTACCGGTTCCATTACCTTACTACAGACCACTGTAGCTGTGGGAGTGCAGCGTTTTCAGTTGGTGAATGGGCAAACAACCTTGGTTGGTTCGTCCATGGCCACAACTCCGCGACTTCCAGAGGCACCGCTGTTAGTAGATACACTACTGTCTAATCTCTATCCCAATGATGTACAGGTGATTGAAAGACCAATTGAACAGGTTTTCGCGGTACCAGGTCAGTTGCGGGTGAATTTGGGTCAATCCAAGCAAATCACGGTCTATGCCTTAGATGCCCTTGGGCGTCCAGTGGCGAATCCAGAATTTCTGTATTTTTCTAGTGATGAGTCCAAGGTTGAGGTTAATGAGTCTGGCGTTGTAACGGGGATGCAACCAGGTAGTTCTACCATTACGGTAAGGGCTATTAGCCGAACCGCACGATCAGGATCCCCTGCTACCATGAATGTGACTGTAGTACCCCCTGCCTTTGGAGTACGTGTAGGTACCTTGGTGACCCAAAGGAAAGATGTGGAAGGGCGACCAATTCGTTTGGGTGTGCGGTTAACCCCAACTGTAGAGCAACGAGGTGCTACCACTAAAAGCACTACACCAACCGTGCCTGCGCCAACTGTGGAACCTAGTAACCCCCTTTCTTTGGTTGCCTCCTATTTTGGTTCCTTGCTAACGAATGGCTTGGTCACCATTGATTTGGACTTTGATCCCACTCGGGAGTTATTGGTAGCATTTAGTGGGGTGCAACGATCGAGTGCTGGGTACCTTGGTACTGGTGTAGGTTATATCTCACCCATGGATAATTTTGCAGCGGAGCAAGGCTTTGTTTTCCGTTTTACTCTAGGAACTCAATACCGTAGTGGCAATCGGCTTTCTATTCCAGTAGAAGCTGTCTTAGATACGATTTTTCCAACTTCTAGCTCCTTTAGTCCCACCTTTAGAGTTGGTGTTAATGTAGGCTTCGATCTCTTTCCCTAGCGGGGAGGTTGTACTTTTGTTCTCCTAGAAAAAAAGAGGATTTGTTAACCTTAACGAGAATAGGAATCTTTAACCAATAATATGGGTTCGGACTTTAGGAGGAAGAATATGTCCCTTCGTAACTTATCAATACGTGCTAAGCTAACCTTAAGCTTTATTACCTTAATTGTAATGGCCCTGATTGCCAGTGGATTTAGTGCCAAGGGTATTTTTACTACCCAAGAGAGTTGGCTTGTGGCCCATGAAGCAGATGACATCTTCATGTCCCTATTGCAAAGGGAAATAGAGCATCTGGAATGGGCTCTCAATTTACAAGGCTATATTATCGGGCAATCTGCGGATAATTTCACGCTTGAAGTAGATCCCACGAAGTGTAATCTCGGTCAATGGTTAGGAAGCGATGAATTTAAGCTAATGTTGGTCCACTTTCCCGAATTAGAGCCAACCTTTCAAAAACTACATAAACCCCATGAAGAGCTTCACAAATCCGCTGTCACCATTCGGGATCATTTAGCCCGTGGTGACGTAAACAGTGCTAGGCAAGTTTATGAAACTGTGACGAAGAGAAGTTTAGCGGAAGTGGCTGGTTTCTTAGATCAAAGTCGTGAATTTATTGATGAACGGGTAGAGCTAATTGATCGAGAAGTAGAAGAATATGTTGATAAGGTGACTCTTTGGAGTATCATTATCATTGCGCTGGCCACAATTATTGGTATAATAGTGGCTTGGTTGGTCACCAGGGATATTACGAGACCTTTGGCTACTCTGCAGGAAGCGGTAGGTAAAATTGGCACTGGGGATTTAGGGGTAGAGTGGGAAATAAGTTCTAAGGACGAAATTGGGCAACTATCTCAGTCTTTGGGAGAAATGTTGAACAACTTGCGCCTTTTAGTATCTAGCATTCAGAGCACTAGTCAAAGTGTATTGACTTTATCTCAAAACCTGTCGTCTGCAGCAGTTGAAACTGGAGCAGCTGTTCATGAGGTTGCAAGTACTTCTAATCAGTTTGCCAGTGCTTCTATGCATACGGCGGAGAATGCTAGCGCTATGCAAAGAAATACCGAAACTGCCCTTACAGATTTGGATAGAGGTTTGGAACTATTACGGGCGGCGATCCGGGATGTAACTAGTGCCCGTGACGATGTGCGAGAACTTTCTCAGTCTGTTACTGGCTTAGCGGACCAATCTAAGCAAATTGACCTAATTGTGGATGTAATCACTGAGATTAGTGATCAGACTAATTTGTTGGCCTTAAATGCAGCCATTGAGGCGGCTCGAGCAGGAGAAAATGGGCGAGGCTTCGCGGTTGTAGCAGATGAAGTGCGCAAATTAGCTGAACAGACCAGATCCGCATCAGGTGAGATTTCCCAACTAATCCAGCAGATTTTATCAGAAACTGAGACTACCATCGAACGGATGGATACGGCTGGACAGAGTGTTGATCGGGTTGCGGAAGGCATAGATTTAACCGGCAACACCTTTGCTGGAATTAGCAAGGTCTTCCAGGATGTTGGCAATCAAGTGAACGAGATTACCAACGCCGCTAACGATGTTGGTATAGGTAGTGAAGGTATCGCAGCAGCTACCGAAGAGCAATCTGCAGTAGTGGATGAGATTGCTAGTGATTCAGAGAAATTGGCACATCTAGCAGAGCGCCTGCAAGAACAAATAGCTAATTTCCATGGATTTTAAGAAGAAGGTACTTGGACCGCATCGGTATGACCGGTGCGGTTTTTGTTCTGCGTTTTTTTGGAAGGGTATGAAGGGTATATAGAGAATAATTTATTTAACATTAAGGTTGAGGAGTGGTGCTATGAAAAGTTTGAGAACTAGGTTTTTGCTACTTGTGCTAGTTCCGATAATTGTGATCTTTAGCACTCTTGGCACTTATACGATTTATCAATTTTACCAACGACAAACAAAAAACGCCGCGGAGCTTACAGAAGCATTAGCCGCTTCTTATGCGGATGAAATAGAATATGAGCTAAACAATGCCTTAGTGATTGCAGAAACCGTTGCCCAACTTATTGCAGGTCAAGTGGAAGTGGGACAAGCTAATCGGAGGGCAACCAATTCTGCTTTGCGGAACATCTTACTCTCTAACGAATATATTCATGGGATTTGGATCGGGATGGAACCGGATGCCTATGATCGGATTGACTTTTTACATGTTAATGCCCCAGGGCATGATGCCACCGGTCGGTTTATTCCCCATTGGTATCGCCAGGGCACAGAAGTTGTCTCGAATCACCTGGTAGGTTACTCTACTCCTGGTGAGGGAGATTATTATCTTTTGCCCATGCAGACTGGAAAGCCTCAACTTTTGGAACCCTTTTTATACGACATTGAAGGTATGCAAGTATCAATGACCACTGTGGCGGTTCCGATCAAACATGAAAATCAGGTGATCGGTGTTGCCGGTGTAGATATTACAATGGCACGGCTTCATGAGATTACTGGGACTTTAAGAATTTTTGACAATGGTTTTGGTCGTTTATTGACTGATACGGGTCTAGTTATTTATCATCCTGAGCACGAGCGAATTGGAAAAATCGGGGAAGAGTTTACCCGCCCTGAAGGTCAAGAAATTCTCAAGGCTAGTCAAGAAGATAGTATAACTGCCCGCTGGACGGATAATGTCAATCTGCAAACTCGTACCTATCAGGCCTATGTGCCAATTAAGGTTGGAGATATTGAAAACCGCTGGGTTTTTGGGGCAA
>JAAZLB010000405.1 GCA_012799535.1 Bacillota bacterium
ACTTCTTAATGAAGGTTTTGATTTTGGTGACATTTTAGTAATTGAAGTTGGAGAACACAGGATAGAAGCACCCTTCGTAACAGCCTATAGTGATGTAAATAATGGAAGTGTCTTGGTGCGGGGTCCTAGTGGAGTTCCCTCTAATCCCGCCATGTTGGCAATCAACATGGGCAACTTCTCCACCACCTACACTGTGAAAGAAGGGGATGCAGTCAAACTTAGCCTTTTAGACAAGGAAGGTTATCTAGCTGAATGGACCATCCGCCAGCTGAAACGAACTAATAATCGGGAAGATTATGCTAGTGATGAGATCTTTGCCAACTTCCGGGAAGTTAATTTAGGAAACATAGCACCAGGTATTTATTACCGCAGTAGTAGCCCAGTTAATAATGAGCTCAATAGGGCCTCTTACGCCGACGCCTTCATGTCGGAAGCCCAAATCAAGACCGTGGTTAACCTAGCAGATAGCCAACAGGAACTGGACAGCTACTTCCAAAAAGAGGATTTCAATTCCCCTTATTACAAATCCCTTTACGAACAGGGCCAAGTGATCCTCTTAAGCATGGGGGTAGATTTTAAAGCCCTTGAGTTCCAAGGTAAATTACAACAAGGTTTGCTGTTTATGGTGGATAATCCTGGCCCCTACTTGGTACACTGCAATGAAGGTAAGGACCGGGCCGGTTTTGTAGCCGCTTTGCTTGAAGCACTCATGGGTGCCACAGTAGAAGAAATTAAAGAAGATTACATGGTCACCTATATCAACTATTATGGTGTGGAGTACGGCTCAGAACAATACGAGAAAATTGCAGATAGTAATATTCTCGAATCCCTGCGGGATATTGCAGGACTGCCCAAGGGTGCGGACTTAACAGGCGTAGATATGGAAAAAGCAGCTGAAAGCTATCTCTTGAAGATCGGCCTCACCCCATTTCAAATTGAAGTTCTCAAAACCAGATTAGCTGAACCTTTAGCAACGGCAGCCTAAGTATTAACCAAAGGCCTCCCTTCTTTACTTTGGGGAGGCTTTTTTTGTTCGTGATCTTAGGATGAGTGCTAGGAAAAAGCACCGCATGACATCACCCCTTGACATACCCCCTGGGGGTATGATAAGTTAGGGGCACAAATGTTATATAATGCCTCTTTGAAAGGAGAATTCTCATGATCAAAAAGGACTATTGGACATGGTGGCAAGGGGGGATCGGATTAGGCCTAGTAAGTGTGTTTGCCTTTGTTACCTATAAAGGTCTTGGTGCTTCCACATCCTATCCCAGAGCTGTAGCATTACTTCTAAAGCCTTTCTTTCCTGATTTTGTAGCTAACAATGCTTACTTTCAAAAGGTTCCACCAGTTATTGATTGGCAAATGATGCTAATTTTTGGTGCGATTATTGGAGGATTCTTGGCTTCACGGATTATGGGGATCAGCTTTAGAAACGAACCTAAGCCAACAACCCAGCGTAAATGGCAACTATTTATCGGAGGATTCTTGATTCTCTTCGGTGCTCGCTTAGCAGATGGTTGCACTAGCGGACATGTAATTACCGGTTTTACTCAATTATCGGTGGGAAGTATGATCTTTGGTGCAATGGTATTCTTAATTGGAATCCCCGCTGCCCGGTACTTTACTCGAAAGGGGTTGTATTAGGATGAACATATTATTACTAGGTTTAGTTACCGGTGTAGGCTTCGGATATGTATTGCAAAGAGCGGGAGTATCAGACTGTGCTTGCCTGTTTAATGCCCTAAATTTACGAAACACTAAAGCTATAAAATTAATGGCAACTGCTGTAGCCGTAGGAATTTTCATCCTCTATCCCTTTGTAGCACTAGGAGGCTTAAGTTTAGGTGCTAAAAACCTTAACGTCCTCTCCCTAGTAATTGGTGGAGCAATTTTTGGAGTAGGATTTGCCCTCAGTGGACTGTGCCCAGGAACAGCCTTAGCGGCCCTAGGTGCGGGTAAAAAGGATGTTTTGTATCTTATCGCAGGTGGATTAGTTGGTTCGTTTGTTTACGCCCTTGTTTACGAACCCCTAAAACCAATCTTAATCGATCCCTTGAGCTTTGGTAAGGTAACACTACCAGATCTGCTCAATCTCCCGCCCCTATTGGTAGGTTATGTCTTTGCCCTTGTCATTCTCGCCGTAGTTCTCCTTCTTGATCGAAGGGATCAAAAGGCAGATGCACAAGATCCCACTGCCCATCAGATCTAATTGACATTTGAACTGATCATTGATAGAATCATAGGCAATATGAAAAGCTGTGATTAGGAGTAGTATGGTGGGCTAGTTACTAGAGAGTTGCTGGCTGGTGCAAAGCAACACGAACCCCCCAGAACTCGCCTAGGAGCTGCCGAGGTGAACTTTAACTTAACCTTGGCCGGTCATTCCGTTATCATGTTGAGTGGACTCTTGCATTAAGTTCAAGCTTCATGCAAGCTGTCAATTAGAGTGGTACCGCGAAACCTTTCGTCTCTAAAGTAGAGAAGAAAGGTTTTTTATTTATACCGGTGTTGTATTGAACAAAGGAGGAAATTGAGATGAACAAATACGACCCCAAATTCATCGAAAAAAAGTGGCAAGATATTTGGGAAAACGAACAAACATTTCGCACTAGTGACGATTATGACAAACCTAAGTTCTTCGCGTTGGTAGAGTTTCCTTATCCCTCTGGCGAAGGTTTGCACGTAGGTCACCCTAGACCCTACACAGCACTAGATGTGGTATCCCGCAAACGGAGAATGGAAGGCTACAATGTCCTGTTCCCCATGGGGTGGGACGCTTTTGGACTACCGGCGGAAAACTATGCTATTCAAACTAAGATCCATCCATCGGTGGTCACCGAGAGAAACGTAGCCCGCTTTAAAGAGCAACTGCAATCACTGGGCTTCTCCTTTGATTGGTCCCGGGAAATTAACACCACCGACCCAAACTATTTCAAATGGACCCAATGGATCTTCTTGAAAATGTTTGAACAAGGCCTCGCCTACAAAAAGGAGATGCCCATTAACTGGTGCCCGCGCTGTAAAGTGGGACTCGCCAATGAGGAAGTTGTCAATGGTGGCTGTGAACGCTGTGGTCAAGAAGTAGAACTAAGGGTGAAAAACCAGTGGATGCTTAAAATTACGGAGTATGCAGACCGCCTTATTGACGATCTAGACACGGTAGATTATATCGAGCGAGTCAAAACCCAACAAAAGAATTGGATCGGACGTTCAGAAGGGGCCGAAGTCACCTTCGCTGTCAAAGACACTGAAGAGGTACTTCAGGTATTTACCACTCGTCCCGACACGATCTTTGGGGCTACTTACATGGTAATCTCACCTGAACACCCTATACTAGAGAAATTGGCAGAGCGCATCACAAATCTTGATGAGATTAGGGCATACCAAGAACAAGCCAAAAAGAAAACCGAATTCGAACGGGCAGAATTGAGTCAGGCCAAAACCGGTGTACAATTGGAAGGTCTTGTGGCCATTAATCCTGCTAACAACCAAGAAATTACCATTTGGGTCTCTGACTATGTCTTGATGAGTTATGGAACAGGCGCCATTATGGCGGTACCTGGTCATGATGAGCGGGATTGGGAATTTGCTAAGACCTTCAACCTACCAATTGTGGAAGTAGTAAAAGGTGACCAAGATGTACCTGAGGGACCCTATACTCAAACGGAGAAGGGAACCATGGTTAATTCCGGTTTCTTAAATGGTATGGATGTGGAAACTGCCAAGAAGGAAATTACTGCGTGGCTAGAGGATCAAGGACTTGGTAAGCCTAAGATCAATTACAAACTTCGTGACTGGGTATTTTCTAGACAACGCTATTGGGGCGAACCCATTCCTCTAGTTCACTGTGAAAAGTGCGGTTGGGTGGCAGTACCAGAAGACGAACTCCCAGTACGTTTGCCGCAAGTAGCCAATTACGAGCCTACCGATACCGGCGAATCGCCCTTGGCCAAGATCAGAAACTGGGTTGAAACAACCTGCCCAACCTGTGGTGGACCAGCGGAACGAGAAACGGATACCATGCCCCAATGGGCCGGTTCCTCTTGGTATTTCTTGCGCTACACAGATCCCCATAATGATGAAGCCTTAGCTAGTCCAGAAGCCTTGAATTATTGGACTCCTGTGGACTGGTATAACGGGGGTATGGAACACACCACTTTGCATCTTTTGTACTCCCGCTTCTGGCATAAGTTTTTATATGATCTAGGCGTGGTACCAACTCCCGAACCCTACCAAAAGCGGACTTCCCACGGGATGATTCTCGGTGAAAATAACGAAAAAATGTCTAAATCTCGTGGTAATGTAATTAACCCAGATGATGTGGTAGCCGAATTTGGTGCCGACACCTTGCGTATGTACGAAATGTTCATCGGAGACTTCGAGAAGAGTGTACCTTGGAGTACCGATGGAGTACGGGGATGCCGCCGCTTCTTGGACCGGGTTTGGAGACTACAAGAAATTGTTCAGCCAGGCGATGAATATAGTTCCGAACTAGAAACGAAAATGCATCAAACTATTAAAAAGGTGAGCACTGATTACGAGAGTCTGAAATTTAACACCGCCATCGCAGCTTTAATGACCTTGCTTAATGAAATCAACCACTTAGGTAAAGTGAACGAGGCGGAAATGCGCACCTTCTTAATCTTGCTCAATCCCGTAGCACCTCACATTACAGAAGAAATGTGGGAAAAACTAGGTTTCGAAGGTATGCTCAATGAGCAAAAATGGCCCGTTTGGGACGAGGAAAAAACAGTGGCTCAAACGGTGGACATTGGAGTACAAATTAACGGTCGAGTTCGTGGTGAAATTACGGTAAATCTCGATGACTCCGCGGAAGTAGCTAGAGCGAAGGCCTTGGCGAATGAGAATGTCCTCAGAGCCATTGAGGGCAAAACCATCGTCAAAGAGATTTACGTCCCTGGACGCATCTACAATATAGTGGTTAAATAAAAGAACGGTCCTCTGGGACCGTTCTTTACTCTCTACTTTCTCAAAATCCCTTGTGCAATTGCTTCTTCCAGGAGCTTTTCCACATAAGCACCTAAGGCTGGTGCGTTGATTCCAATTGGTTCCATGCGTTTTTGCACCTGTTCACTACCTACGCCATGGATGCGCCAAGTGCCCCCTTCAGTGTGGTAATTATTAAGAAAGGGTTGGAGCCGATCTAAAACCGCAGCAAATCTAGCCTCCGGGCTCTCCCCCGCCTCAAATTCAAGCCAAAGGTTTTTTAGTTCTTCCCCTTGATCGGAAGGTAAGAGACCAAAGATACGTTTAGCTGCCTTTTGCTCCCGTTCATGCTTATCCAAACCCGCCTGGACATCATAGCAAAAGGTATCTCCCGCATCAATTTCCACAATATCGTGAAGAAGCACCATCTGCAACACCCGCGACAAATCCACCGGTTCGCTAGCATACTCCTGCAAAACCACGGCCATCATGGCTAAGTGCCACGAATGTTCTGCATCATTTTCTCGACGAGAGCCATCTAAAATTAGGTTTTGTCGATAGATCTGTTTGAGCTGATCAATTTCTAAAATAAAAGAGATTTGTTGAGTCAAACGTTTTGCTACCTGTTCCATTTATTCCCCCACCTATACTAGAGGTACCATTCTTGGGGAATGGGCTCATTATCCAAAAACAAATCGGGATTGCGCCTCAAAAATTCCATGGTTAGATCCACCATGGGCACAACTTCAACTAAGATACTCTCCGCATCCCCAATTTTACCCCGGGTGGCAATGTTTTTAGCAAAAAGGGGTGCCTCCAGTTTTCCATAATTTTTGGACACATCGGGGATCGGACTTTCATGACGACGCATGGGTCGATGGATCATACGTCCATCAGGGGTGCGAATTTTCAAATCTTGATACCAACTAGAAACTCGATTAGGAATATTAGCCCATTCCTCCACCCCGTGGATGATAGTGTTCCTATTAATATTAGCCCCAAGAAACAAGATTTTGGCTTGGCGATCATATAGCTTACCCCAGCAACCATTTCTCGGACAGGGACTATCCATGTTTTCTTCTCCACTGATAAATTCCAATGCATCAGCACCTAATGCTGCCACAGAATGAGTGGGATGCCAAGAACGGACTACCCCAGGACGTTGGCGAAAAAGATTAGTCAAGATCCCAACACAAGAAGGCTCGTTTACCACATCAAAGACATTGTATTCTGCATTGATTTGTCGCCAAGTGTGAGTAGGCAAGACTAATAGACCCGGTGCTAAGTATTCACTAAAGGCATCTAAAACCGTATCCGCACCACCATCCACTTCCCCAATCGCCTTCATAGAAGAATGGATTAACAATGTATCTTGGGGCTTAATACCTAGTACCTTTATTTGTTCAAGCAATGATTGTTTAGAATGCATGTTGTCACCAAACTTTACTTAAACTCTAACATATATTCTTCATATTGTTCTGGGTTGCTGAGAGAAAATTCCAGATTAACCACACCCTGAAAACCTTGCTTTTTCAGAGTTTGAATAAGACCAACGTAATCAACTACACCTTTACCAAGGGGCAAATGTTCGTCCCAAACCCCGTGATTATCATGAAGATGGACATGAATAACCCGATCGTTGAGCAGATTAATAAATTCTGTGGCTCGATAACCACAAACTTGAGCATGACCAGCATCTACCGTCACACCCACATTAGAACGATTCACTTTTCTTAGAAGTTCCTGCATCTCCTCAGGGCTTCGATACAATTCATGGGGGAAAACTAGATTTTCCACACCTAAAAGAATATCAGGAGCATAGTCCGCCAGATCTTTTATAGCTCGAACCAAATAGGCTTCTTGTTTATCAACTAATTCCCGCTCACCCTTAGGTGGTTGATACACTTGCTTGGACCATTCTCCTATAGGCATAGTAATAATACCTGGGGCACCATGTACAACAACCACAGATGCGTCAATAGCCCTAGCCAAATCCAAACTAGCCTTAATTTCCTCCAGGGCCGCGGCACGCACTCGACGATTGAGACTTCCTAGGTGAATATCAATGATAGGGGCGTGCACAGTAAAGCCTACATCAAACTCATCCTTAATTCTTTGCACTAACTCGAGATATTCCCCTTGTTCTTCATCCGATAGATAGGATGCCCATTGGACGACCTCGAACCCATCAATCCCCGCTTCCACCGCCTTCTTAGCGTATTCCCAATAATGACCTGGCCTAAACGAAGTATGGTATCTCATAAATTGGCCTTCCTTTCTAAGAAAACCCCTTAGGGTTGAATAATTCTGGTTGCCCCCATGGTACTCTGAGCGATTTCGTACATGTTGGTAACACCACCCACTTGAAGTTTTTCCGTGAGTTGATAGAAGTCTAAACAAGTGCCGCAACTAAGAATTTCAACGCCCTGTTCTGCAAGTTTTTGTAAATCGCCAATAGAATCGGAGCCTGCCGTAGCTAACTTCACCCCGCTATTGTACAACAGTACTTTCGAGGGATAGTGGTCTAATTCAGTCAAAGTATAGACGAAGCCTTTCATGAGGATCTTCCCTAGAATTGGGTCCCCATCCCCCATGTACTGGGAAGAAATTACCACTATGGTACCTTCTTCAATCCGCTCTAAACGATGCTGCGCTTCGGAGGTTTTTCCTTCAGCTTCACTAAGGAAAATATCCATACGATATTCCTGTTCCGAAATAGTGATAGCCCGATAATCAAGTGACATCTGTTGAGCCATCTTTTCTAAATTTTGAAGGGCAATCTCGTTGTCCACAACAATCTCCAATTGACCTTCTGTCATCGTTTTTAAAGCTTTACGAGTTTCAATAACTGGCAAGGGGCAAGTTAAGCCCCGAGCATCTATTAGCTTTTTCACTCCACAACAATCTCCTTTTCCGCCTTTTCCACAATATGTCCCACAATCCCACAAGCTAGGCCCAGGGCTTCAAGCTGAGTTACAACCTCTTCCCCATAAGAAGCAGGTAGACTAACCAAAAGTCCTCCTGAAGTTTGGGGATCAAAGAGTAGTTCCTCCATGTTAAAGGGAACGCCCCCTTTAAAATCTACAAACTTCCGCAGATGATTGCGATTTCGTTGGGCCGCTGCAGTAATCAAAAACTCCTCCGCGTAAGCCAACGCCTCAGGAATGTGGGGAACCTGACTACTATCTATGATTGCTGTAACTTCTTGATTGAGCATTTCATGCAAATGGCCTAGAAAGCCAAAACCAGTAACGTCAGTACAGGCGTGGAGAGGAAATTTTTGCAAAATCTCCGCGGCGTATTTATTTAATGTAGTCATAGAACGAATTGCCTCTTCCATGGCTCTAGATGAGGCTTCACCAACCCGATCCGCAGTAGTAATAATTCCCACACCTAAGGGTTTAGTTAAAATGAGTACATCCCCAGGCTTACAGCCAAGATTAGTAAGAACTTTTTTCGGATGCACCACTCCTGTAACAGACAAACCATATTTTACATCCACATCAGTGATAGAATGACCACCTGCCAGAACCGCTCCTGCTTCTGTAACCTTAGCATGGCCTCCTAAAAGCATTTGACCGAGGATATCTAAATCCATAGCATCAGGAAAACAGACAATGTTTAGGGCGGTCTTCGGTTCACCACCCATGGCATAAATATCGCTTAGGGCATTGGCCGCTGCTATTTGTCCAAAGACATAGGGATCTTCTACCATAGGGGGAAAGAAGTCTAAAGTCTGCACCAAAGCGAGATCTTCAGTGAGCTTATAAACTGCCCCGTCATCGCCGTGATCAAAACCCACTAAAAAGTTAGGATCTTCCACCTTAGGTAACTTCTCTAATACAGATGCTAAGGCCTCCGGCCCTAGTTTAGATGTTCAACCTCCACCTTGGCAAAAAATGAGTTCTTTTTCCACGGGCTCACCCCTCTTCTAGCTCCACAATGGCATCATAATCTAGATTAAATTCCTCAACCCCCGCCAAGAGCAGTTTTCGCTGTTCCACAGTGGTAAGCCAGGCTAGACCACAACCAGCCTTAATTTTTGGAGGCACTGGAATTAATCTTCCAGGCAAATTTTCTGATTTACATACCCGTTCCCAGGCAATGGCCGCGGTGGTTGTAGGAAAAGTAATAACTAACTTCTGCTTAGTCATTCTATCCCCTCCCATAGTTTCTCTGGATGGAGGCTAGTGCCAATAAGGCTTGGTCAAGTTCTCCAGTAGTGTTCAAATGGGAAAAACTAAATCGAACCACACCTCGCCCAGCTGTGCTTAACGCCTTGTGGATCAAAGGAGCACAGTGGGCACCTGCCCTAGTATAGATTCCGTACTCTTCAGCTAGAACCTGACTAACAAAACTAGAGTCTAATCCGTCAATATTTAAAGAAACAATAGGGCAACGGTAAAAACTTCGAAAGTCACCATAAACGGTGACACCGGAAATCCCCTGTACCCTTTCATAAAAATACTTAGTTAGTCCTTGTTCTTCGCCGCGAATCTTCTCTAATCCAGTCTTTTTTATATAACGTACACCGGCTAGTAAGCCAGCGATACCAGGAGTGTTTAGTGTCCCCGCTTCTAAGGCTTCAGGCATACGGGTAGGATGGATTGGGGAAAAACTGTCCATACCACTGCCTCCTACCTTTAGCGGTTGCAGGTCAAGTTTTGGTCTTAAATAAATCCCCCCCACTCCCTGGGGTCCATAAAGGCTTTTGTGGCCGGTAAAACAGAATACATCAATGTTTTGAAGTCGCACATTTATTGGCAGAAAGCCAGCTGTTTGGGCCCCGTCCACAATCAAGAGCAAATTGTGGCGAAGACAAAAGTCGCTCACATAAGCTAAGTCTATTAAATTCCCCGTTACATTAGAGGCATGGGTGCACACAACAGCCTTAGTGTTAAGACGCAAAAGTCCTCCTAACCCAGTTAAGTCTAAACTACCTTGGGCATTACTAGGTAAAACACTTAATTCTACTCCCTGGGTTTCTAAGCGATAAAGGGGGCGCAGCACACTATTATGCTCCCAAGCGGTGGTAATCACATGGTCACCT
>JAAZLB010000065.1 GCA_012799535.1 Bacillota bacterium
ACAACAACAGTGTCTGACATAGACAAGGCCTCTTCTTGGTCATGAGTCACAAAGACAAAGGTGATCCCTAACTGTTTTTGCATGTTTTTCAGTTCATGTTGCATTTCTCGACGTAATTTCAGATCTAAAGCAGCTAAGGGTTCGTCGAGCAAAAGCACTTCTGGTTCGTTGACCAGCGCTCTAGCAATGGCCACCCGTTGTTGCTGACCACCACTAAGAGAATTCACATCCCTAGTTTCAAATCCCCGGAGGTTCACTAATTCCAGCATTTTACTTACCTTTTGCTGAATTACCTGCTCACTGAGCTTCTTAATACGAAGACCAAAGGCGATGTTTTCATAGACATCGAGGTGCGAAAATAAGGCGTAGCGTTGAAAAACTGTATTCACCCTGCGTTTATAAGAGGGAACATTACTAATGTCTTTACCTTCAAACCAAATAGTTCCACTAGTAGGTTGTTCAAAACCTCCGATTAAACGTAAAGTGGTGGTTTTTCCACATCCACTTGGCCCTAAAAGGGTTACAAATTCATTCTTTCTAATATTTAGGTTCATATCTGCCAGTGCCACTGTGTCTTCATCAAAAACTTTAGAAACTCCCTTGAGTTGAACAATGTTTTCAGGCATCACAGTTCCCCCTTTCCAAGATTTAAAAACTAGGTGGTGTAGATACCCACAACACGCTAGCTGGCTTTTCACTTGCGTTAGAAATATAATGGCTCGCTTGGGCAGTAAAATAAAAGGCCTCTCCTGAGCGAACTCGTACTTTTTTGGAACCAAAATGCAGGTAGATTTGGCCCTTCAAGACATATCCGAATTCTTCGCCATCATGGGGATGATCAAAAGCAGTCTGCCCTTGAGCTCCTAAGTGAACAAGGATTGGTTCCATGGCGTTTTTTTGGGCATTAGGGATAATCCAATGAATCTCATTACGTAATTCCTCATTACTCTTGACTGAGACATCACTTTTTGAAAAGACCACTTTTTCCGGTAGTTCATTTGTGAAAAAATCAGACAGATTAGTACCTAGGGCATCTAAAATATCCACTAGGGTGGCAATGGATGGAGAGGTTAGCTCCCGTTCTACTTGGGAAATAAAACCCTTGGACAACTCGCAACGGTCCGCCAACTCTTCTTGGGTTAGGTTATGTTGCATCCTTAAACGTCTGATTTTTTCCCCGATTTTCATCCAATTTCACCCCTTTTTTAGTTTTGTTTTACTAAACTCTGAGTTTAGAAGCACTAAACAAATGTATTTTAAACTACAAGGTGGAGTCATGTCAATACCTTTGCTAAAAAAAGTTTCACCAGCCAATTGAGGTTGACAATCATGCTCATTACCCTAGAATAGAACTTAGATCCTAAGGACCAATTTATCGATGATAAGGAGAAGTGCCATGAGTGAGCTAGTCAAGATCATCTTAGTTGGTACAGTAGCTGGCGTTTTAGGCACTGGAATTGGTGGCCTAATCATTGCATTTCTAGGGCGGCCAAGGGGCAACATGCTTTGTTTTTTACTAACCTTTTCTAGTGGTATTATGATTGCTGTAGTGTTTCATGACTTAATCCCAGAAGCCTTGGCTCTAGGTAATGTTGGCTCTACTTTACTGGGGATCATTCTAGGAATTTTAATCCTGGCTATGTTAAACAGATATCTTCCCCACGCCCATCTACCACAACGGAGAGGTGTCGATGAACATCATGGTTCCACCACCCGTTTAATGCGTACAGGCATATTATTAGGTCTAGGGATCGCAATGCATAATTTCCCAGAAGGATTAGCCATTGGAGCAGGTTATATGGCCTCGGAACAATTAGGCTTTGGGCTAGCTTTAGCCTTAGCCTTGCATAACATTCCGGAAGGAATGGCCATGGCCGCCCCCTTGGTGGCAGGTGGTTTGAGCCGTCACAAAGTAGTGTTTTGGACTGCTTTGGCAGGATTACCAATGGGAATTGGGGCTTCGGTAGGTGGATTATTCGGAAGTCTTTCTACTGAGGTACTTTCTGTGGCTTTAGGATTTGCTGCAGGTGCCATGACCTTCTTGGTGTTCCATGAATTGATTCCTGAAGCCCGCAAATTTAATGACCCCCGTTCTTCCATCCTAGGAGCAATTGTCGGAGTGATCTTAGGCCTCTTTGCCCTCCTAGCGCTCTAAAGAATCGGCAGTATTTGCCGATGATTGACGTAGAGGGGAGGTGGCATTATGCATAACTTTTACCTAGGGGGATTACGTGCTCTAAGTGCTTTTCGTGTCGCCCAGTACGATTATCTAAGGGCCATGGAAAGAATCAGCACAGGTCAGCGCATTAATCGTGCCGCAGATGATCCTGCCGGCTTAGCCATCTCCGAGAAGATGCGGGCCCAAATTCGAGGTCTCAAACAAGCGTCTCGCAACGCTCAAGACGGAATTTCCCTATTAAATGTGGCCGATGGCGCGCTACAAGAGACCCATGCCATTTTACATCGTTTGCGAGAAATAGCCGTGTACTCCGCCACCGGTACCCTAACTCAACAGGAGCGAGATGCCCTGCAAATCGAATTTAATGAGCTAGTGAAGGCAATAGAAGATTTTGGGACAAACACCAATTTTAACACCATTCCCCTTTTAGATGGCTCTAGGGGTGAAAATAACCCCCTAACTCTCCAGATCGGAGCCAACTCGGGACAGAATACGGATATCGTCCTAGGAGACATGCGCGCTCGGGCCTTAGGACTTATGGATGATGATGGGAACATCCTCTCCGTTTCCAGCCAAGAAGCCGCGAATGAGGCCATTGGAAAAATAGATGATGCCAT
>JAAZLB010000406.1 GCA_012799535.1 Bacillota bacterium
TGGTCCACTAGACTCTGTAAGGTATCAATGACATTTTCGATCTGAATTAGTTCCCAGCTAGGACTTTGTGACTTAACCTGTTCTACATAACGGAAATCAGTTAAAAGGGCCTGTTGGGTAGCGGTGATCCAAACGAAACCGGCCGAGCCTGTAAAACCAGTGAGATAGCGCCTGGTCACGGCATTAGAACCCAAAAAGACATCCACTCCGTGTTCTTGCAGGCGTTCTCTAATCCGGGTTATTCGTTCCATGTTCGACCTCCTATATTAAGACATTAACAATAGTGTTTTCTATTCTTTTAGTGGAAACTCCTGCCTATTCCTCATGTACTGGAAAAGAAAAACCCCACTAGGGGGGTTATGAACTAAGATTTATCCTGAAAGTAAAGAGTTACACTTACCATGGAGGGAAGTCTGCGAAGGCTCAAATCGGCCAAAGCACAACCCCTCAGTTCTGGATGGCATTTACGCAAATCTGCCACCATTTCCCGAATATTCACCAAGAGTTGATCACTAGAACAATAATCTAGAGCCCCTTCATAGATAAATGAATTCATCTCCGTTCCTCCTTGACTATCCATATTTCTAGTATGTGCAAGGAGGACAAGTATTATACCAAAATCCTAGAATTTTTTCTGTCCAATCAGATTAGGCCTAATAGTAAGCTGTACATCTTGGGGTAAATACACCCTCAGTTTAAAAGTAGCCTTGCGGGCAGATACCCAACCTAAACCGCTAATCACTGCATCTTGTCCTGGAACCAATTTTATCACCTTTTGCCCCCAGTTCTGCACTTGGCATAAACCTTCGTACTTGTATAACCACTTATCCAAATGTTTAATAGTAGACTTGTGCCAGCGAACACCCGAACCAGTGAATCCCAAGAGTAGCCCTTGACCTGCACTGTCCATGCATTCAATTCCGCACAATCCTGGAATATGAATTAAATCCCCCACTTGCACCGGATACAAATGGGAAGAAAGTTGGCGGTGAGGAATTAGTTCCCTAGCGCACTCCACGGCCACCAAATCACTCACCCGTCCCTGGGGCACATAACCAGGTGAATCTGCCAAAATAAGTCCCCCTGGACATTCCCATCTAGAAACTTGAACAGTTGTACCAGGATAGGGCGAAATAGTAGGTTTTACCTTATGACGTTTACCTCCCCCAATACGCATTTGCAAAAGTCTTTGTAAGACACTAGATTTACCCACATTAGTGACCCCAACAAAAAGAACATTAGGGCCCAGTTTTTCTACCCCATCAGCCAACTCAGGAAAGCCATAACCATTTACAGCACTAATTAAATGTACCCTCGCCTTAGGCAAGCTTAGATCCCTAAGGCGCTTTTCCACCCATCTGTGGATTTCTTTAATTGGGGTCTGCTCCGGTAATAAATCTCCTTTGTTAACTGCTAGAATGGTTTGACGCTCTCCAATAATTTCTAGCAATTCCTTAGGCAAACTGGCTTCGAAATCCATGAGATCCACCACCAAAACAA
>JAAZLB010000407.1 GCA_012799535.1 Bacillota bacterium
AGGTTTTAAAGTAAGCTTATCAGTAGCAAGGACATGAGCTCTTGCGGTTGCTTCAAACTTGCTTCCTCCTAAATACTTACCAGTAGCCATGGCCCATACCATGTTGTCTACAACAGGAGCAGCGGCTTTAGCTTCTACGTTATCGAATTTGAAGTCTACGAATTTAACATCTACACCGAACGCAGGAGCGTCATTATCATACCATTTGGGATTAGCGGAGCCAGTGTTAAACAATCTATTATAGGCAATCTTCTCACTCATGCGGTACTTAGCACCAAGGGTAATTTCGTTTTTACCCTTATTCGCATCTTTGGTAAGAGTGTGCTTTACACTACCATCAACTTGGTATTGATCTTCAGTATAGGTTGCGCCAGCTTTTAAAACGGTATCCTTGGCTTTTAAGTTGTCACCCTTCCAATGCTCATTAGCAGTGGTTACACTAGCTTCAACTTCAAGCTCTTCTGTGATGTCGGTTTCAGCACCAAGACCAAGAGCGAAGCCTAGATCGTCACCTAAGGTAATACCAGCTGCTACTTTAGCATCAATGGAGTATTCACCTGCAGGAACTTCTGCACCTACTTGTGCAACTAATACGTTAGCAATCTTATCTTCGTTGGTCCATTCGGTTCTAGCATAGGCTAAACCAACATTGTAGCCTTCGATAGTGCCTTCGGTAAAGACGCGAATGTTGTCTGGTGCTTTGAAATCCACAGTCACATCAGCTAGATCCAAGACTGGAACTAACAAACGAGCACGCATTTCTTTTTTACCAGCTTTCTTACCGGCTTTGATCATGTCAAAATAAGTTGCCTTGTCGGTAAGTTCTTGTTCATTACCCCATGCCCAACCTTCGAAATAGTTGTCTTGAATATGGAGTTTGTACTTACCAAGAGCCCACTCTTTACCGTCAAATTTAACGGCGCCTGTGAAATCCCAATTAGTAATTGTCTCAATTTCGCTTTCGAGTACGGTAATTGTTTCACCGGTCTCTTTGTCAACTTCTGTTTTTTCAACAAGCTTAGTAGTCTCAGTTACATCTTTGTTAGTAGCTGAAATGTTAAACTCTAGCTTAGGAGAAAGAGAATAACCTTCTTTGAAAACCTGGAAATTTGTCTGCTCTGCAGTAGCGGTGAATTTGCCACTGAATTTCACTTCAGCCATTGCACTACCGGCGAATGCCACGATGAGTGCAAGGGTGAGTACTAATACTTTCTTATTCATCATTTTTCCCCCTCAGTTTTTGGAAACTGTTGTTTTAAGTATATCCCATTACTATTGGATTAAGGGGAGAAAGTTGCCTTGTTTCCTTAAACCCCGTTTTCTCCTCTAGCAATGTCTCTATCTTCTACTTGGTCACTGGATACTGAGTGGGCACCTCCTTTCCTTCCAGTACCTTTGAGAAGTATAAAGCCTGATCATATAGCATTATTTGACAAGGTCTCGCTAATTCCTTCTAGTTTGGCAAATATTTCTTCGCCTTAATGTCATATATTATCTATTCTGGATAGTTATTCTATAAATATGCTTGAATACCTCCCCTTGGCTATGAGATTTTAGGACTATCTTGGCAAAAAAAGAAGGCCCCCGGGGGACCAGGAGCCATCTTCTTAGCTTATTGACTAGAATTCCACCTTCATACCAGCATTAAAGGTAGTGCCAGCATCACGGGCGTGTTCGATTCCTAGGTTAACACCGTTAGGTGCAGCAAACTTAGCGCCAACTTTGTAACCAACGGATTCGAGTTTCAATTCAGAGGCAGATACTTCAGCACTCAATTCCAAACCATCAACGGCAGGAACAATGCCTAAAGTAGTCTTAGCACCAAGGGTATGAACCAAGCTCTTATCAGCACCAGTCCATTTCCCTTCATACCTTGCATCAAGAGCCAAGCCATCGATAACTTCAATCTCACGACCTACACCAAAGGTGGTAGATTTGGTTGCGATGGCACTTACGGCAGGAACATCAAGAACTGTCTTCACATCGAATTTGAAACCTTCGTACTCAGTGTCAGCACCAAGGCTGGCCTCAGCAAACATTTGATCATAAGCAGCCTGCATATTAACACCCTGTTGGGCAGTTTCTAGACCAACGAAGAGACCATGATCCTTAGCACGAGCCAAGTGAATCCAGTCATGCTCAGCATCTTCTTTCTTGGTCTTAGCAGCTACATAACCAGGTACAAATCCTTCACTGATATACTTGTAACCAGCAACAACATTGGTGTTTTCAGCTAGTTCGTAGTCAGCTTGAACCTTCCAGAGGTTATCCATCTTCAAACCAGAATCTTCAGTGTGGTCAGCAGCAAAGGCACCTGCTACATGCAAACCTTCGATAGGATCACCAGCTGCATCTACTTGAACACGAACGATTTCGTCATCCCTGATGATCGAAGCACCAACTTGCACATCATCAATGATTTGCAAATCAGAGCGCAGACCTAGAACATGACCTTTGTCACTAGGAAGGGCGTAGAAGCCGTTGAGACCAACAACATCTAAATCCATTCCACTAATGCTAATTCCACTACGATCTTTTAGGCTAGCATAAGGACTGTAGCCAATGTTTAAGGTACCAAAGCGAGTTGTAGCTTCAGGACCACCATGCCAAAAAGCACCATCAGCTTCGATAAAAGCTTGTTTCAAAGCAATGTCACCGAGGGTAATATCGGTGGGCAGTAGATCGTCTTTCTCTTCCTTCTTGAGACCAAACTCAACACCAGCACGAATCTTATCCTGGGCTGCGTTTACGCCTAAGTTGAGGGAAAGTTCAGAACCAGGAACAACTGTTACGTCTTCCCCTTTTTTGTTCACTTCAATTTTAGTTTCAACAGCACCATTGAGGTCAACACCTGCAGCAGAGACAGGTACAACAGCTACAAGGGCCACGATTAAAGCAAGAACAATTGTCTTTTTCATGATTAAATTATCCCCTTTTTTGTGTTCTATAAAGTGCACCTTAGTCGAAAGTACTCCGTTTAGAGAACAGTATCGGGGAGTCTCCATGTTTCCTCACCCTGTTGTTCTCTAGCTGCAATTATGATTTAAGGTTGCACTTTGTCTGCTCTCAATAGCTCATGGGGTACACCTCCTTTGCTGAGTGATTTATTGAGAACAAACCTTGACCACCTCAACTATAACTAACATAAGTTAGCGAAGTCGCTTGAGAATCTCCATCTCTGTTGTGGTGGTACGCCTAACTAATTCGCCCCACAAAAACCTATTCCTCCTGCTAAAGGCTATGTAGATCTTTCCAGCAGTCCTGAATGCACAAAAAAGAGAGTACCTAGTGGTACTCCCTTTCCTTAAGTTTAGCTTTAGCGGATAACTAATTCAGTATCCTTATCAAAGAGGTGAATCTTGTTCATGTTCATACCAACCTTGAGTTTAACACCATCAGAAGCGGTGGTGGTTGCATCAAGGCGAGCGATGAAGCTGTTATCACCAGAGGAGAAGTAAACGAATACTTCAGCACCCATAGGTTCAGTAACATCAACGTCAGCTTCTAAGAAGGCAAATTGTGGATCATCAGCAACAATAGTAGCGTCCTCAATATCCTCTGGACGGATACCTAAGATAACTTGTTTGCCTACATATTTGCCAATATCCTTAATGGAAGCGGCCTTTTCTGCAGGAATTGCTACCTTAAAGGTTTTAGCATCGATGATGTACTGCTCACCTTCTTTTTTGAGCACAACATCGAGGAAGTTCATGGCAGGGCTGCCAATAAAGCCAGCTACGAACACGTTATCAGGATGGTTGTAGATTTCTAAAGGTGCGCCAACTTGGTAGATGTGGCCATCCTTCATTACTACAATCCGGTCACCCATGGTCATGGCTTCAGTTTGGTCATGGGTTACGTAGATAATAGTGGTTTGGAGACGATTATGAAGTTTGCTTAACTCTGCTCTCATTTGCACCCTTAACTTAGCGTCTAAGTTAGAAAGGGGCTCGTCCATAAGGAACACTTTAGGTTCACGAACAATAGCACGACCAACAGCTACACGTTGACGTTGACCACCAGAAAGAGCCTTAGGCTTACGGTCTAAAAGGTTTTCAATACCTAAAAGCTTAGCAGCTTCTTTAACCCGACGGTCAATTTCATCTTTAGGGAACTTACGAAGCTTTAGACCAAAGGCCATGTTGTTGTACACGTCCATATGGGGATAGAGGGCATAGTTTTGGAAAACCATGGCGATATCTCTGTCCTTGGGAGGTACATCGTTTACAACGGTGTCACCAATATAAATGTCACCAGCTGTAATTTCCTCAAGACCTGCAACCATCCGCAAAGTGGTGGATTTACCGCAACCAGATGGTCCAACTAAAACGATAAACTCCTTGTCTTTAATGTCTAAACTAATATTGTCTACTGCTGTGACATTGCCAAAACGCTTAGTAACGTCTTTTAAAATAACTTGTGCCAATGAAAAATCTCCTCTCGCCATATAATGGGATATTTGAAATATGCTGAGCTTCATACCCAGATCATATTATATTACATTCACATAATAACACAGATTAGGTGGTTTGGCAAAAGAAACTTGTATAAATTTTCGGAAGAACAATTTCCCATAGAAAATTGATCGAAAAACTTCACCTATTTTCCCAAAACATACCTGCTTAGAGCATAGGCAACTCCATTCTCGTAATTGGCCTTAGTCTCGTAATCCGCGGCCTTTTTCACAACATCAGAAGCGTTACCCATGGCCACTCCAATTCCCGCCATTTCGAGCATAGTCAGATCGTTATTACTGTCCCCAATGGCTAATACCTCTTTAGCAGTCAAACCCATAGATTCAGCCAACCACATTAAGGCTGCACCCTTATGGGCAGTGGCACTGGTGATTTCAATAAATTTATCTCTCGAGCGGACAATTTGGGTTTGGGATCCAGCTAAAGTTCTCACTTCTTTTATCCGTCCAAGGGTAAGCTTAGGATCACTAATAATAAGAATCTTCGATAATTCCTTATTACCATCCCGAATAAAACCAGCTAAATCTGCCTCAATTTGCACATCGACTTTAGCTAGATTTGCATAATCTTCCACCTGCTGATTCATGGCTGCCACATACAGCTCATCCTCATAATACAGATTAACAGTCCACCCGCGTTCTTGCCCGTACTGGGCAATGGTAGCAGCAAGTTCCACTGGTAAAGGCTGATGGTACAAAACCTCACCAGATAGACGCTTAATTAGAGCCCCATTATAACAAATTACCGGTTGTTCCGGATCTAAACCAAGTTCCTTTCCGAAGGGGGCAGTAGCTTGAAACATGCGCCCAGTGGCCAGAGTAAAGGTGAGACCTTGATCTAAGACCTCTTGAATTGCCTGTTTGTTTTCTGCACTGATCTGGGAATCCAGATCTAAAAGGGTGTCATCTAAGTCTGAAGCAATTAATTTGATCATCTAGCAACCTCATTTCTATCCACATACACAGAAAAAAGGGATGGTCGCCCATCCCTTTTTTGCTATTTCCACATATTAAAGCCTAGTCCTTCCCTGGTAACCTAGTTTTTGTAGGAATGCTGGAAGGAGACCATCTTTTCTTTGTTCATCCCCTTACAACGTCCCCACAGAAATCGATCCAGAAGTGGTGCTCGCAGTGACTGTGAGCTTAGTGGCCTTATCCTCAAAACCTAGAGAGCGACCAATCAATACACTGCCTCCCCCACTCCGCTCCTGCTTCGTCATTTCTAAAGTGTCTAGTTCGCTAGAAACTCGGCCAACGGAAGTACTCAGATCTAAGGCTACCCCTAAATCCCCTTCTGAAGGTATCGCGACCCGAATGGAACCATTGGTGGTTTTGAGCCGGTAAACACTAGTTCCCTTAAGATGTGGGGTTCGCACATGCATGGAACCATTGGTAGCGGTGCAATCAACCTCTTGAGCCACTACATTCAGGCGATAAGAACCATTGCTAATCCGGTGGCGAATACTCTCCACTTCCACTTGCGTCAGCTCGCAGGAACCATTGCTATTCTTACCTTGAATGAGCTTACCCTGTACTTCTCGGATTTGGGTAGAACCATTTACCGTCTCCACCTCAATAGTTGTGGCTTCTAAGTTGTCCACAGCTAAAGAACCGTTATAAGAGGAAAGAGTAATCTCATAGATTAGATCCTGGGGAACCAAGAGATGGAGAGATACTGTGCTCTCATCTAGAGCGGGAACATTTAACTTAAAACTATTCCTTGCTGTTCCATCTGTCCAATCTACATCAAATACTCGCCCCCGTAACAGATCCCGGTCTTTGCCTCGAATGCGTTGGACTACGGTAAGTTGATAACCTTCTTCAATCCATCCCCCTACCCGAACAGGACCGTTAAAGTTTCGCAAGTCTATGGGAATAACTCCCTCTCCATTCACAGTACCCTGGACCACCTGAGTGAATTCTTGGCTGGTTTCCTGACCGATAAAGGGGAATTTCGAGAAAACCTTATTCAATTTCTCTCCAAATCCTTCGGTTTTGGTTTCGAGGGAACGGGCAAAGCGATCTGTAGCATCCTCCACTTTAGTAGCGAAATCTTCTCCCATCTTTTCTAAGCGCACCCAAGGGTCCTCTTGGGGACCAGATTCAACCCGATTAGAACTATCACCAATGGCATTGAGCAAAGCCTCTGCCTCTTCAGCAGTGATCTTCCCCTCTTCGAGCATCTTCAAAATTAGTCTTTGTTCTTGTTGCATTTCATCCCCTCCTAGCTACGTAGAAGCCTAATTGCTTCTTCAGATGTAATTTCGCCCTTGTCTAGAGCCTCTAAAATTTCTTTGCGCCTTTGATCCTGCTCCCGTTCTACCCGGTAGCCTAAGGACTCCAAAACCGCATCTAACCTGCTCCGCACAGTAGGATAGGAAATACCCAAAAGTCTCTCCACCTCTTTAATATTACCCCGGGAAGTTAAAAACACTTCGATAAATTGCCTTTGTTCTTCGTCCAGACGGCAAAACTTGCAAGAATCAAAGTTACCTTCAATGCTAGTTTTACAGCCATGACAATGGAGCCTAGTCACTTGCATGGCCTTGCCACAGACTGGACATTTACTCAAAATAGGATTGGCCAACTTTAAACCACCACCTTAAGTTTCTCAATGTCAACAGTTGGAAAGTCAAGCACTAATTCACATTTTAAAGTAGTAGTTTAATAATGTCAATATTGAAATTGATGACTTCAAGGAAAAAGACCCTAATTCTTTCGAACTAGGGTCTTTCCTTTTCATGTTCACTAGAAACTAAAAACTACTCCCCCACCAACTAAGGTGTTAGCGGAAGTAACGTCACCAGTCTGGCCGCTTACATCAGTTTTGTAATACTTAGCAGTACCTTGCAGGCTAATGTCGTTAAACAAATCGTAGCTCACAGTAGCCCGGGCAGTTACGAAAGTACCATCTTTTTCTTCATACTTAAACTTCGGAGCATAGCTAAGATCTGCCAAGAGATTTACTTTAGGCATGAGCTCAAAGTTCAAGCCAAGCTTACCGTAGATCCCTTTACCCTTCCCTTCGACTTTGGTATCCTTCCCGGCCTCAAAATTGTAATTGGCCAAACCTGCACCCACAAACACCTGCAGATCCTGATCAGAAACTACTTGATAGAGTCCACCAAAGGTTACAAGCCTTTCGCTAAGAGCCTTTTCTGGCACTTCTGTTGTAATCTTATCTGTACCTAGCTTGGTGTAATTCAAGCTTAAAAAAGAACCATCAACCAACACATTAGGAATAATTTCTACTGAACCATGGACCGCAAAACCATTGCTTTCCGACTTGAAGGAACCATGTTCACCAAAACCGAATAAATAGCTACCATCAACTTGAAAAGATGCTGCCCCAACAGAAAAACTAAAGAGCAAGACTAGGGCTAAGGCACCCCACACCACATTGATTTTTTTCATTTTCATGCCTCCTAAGATAATCTATTCCATCTTATTCTAGACTGAGACTAACAACCCTTTCCAGACTTAGCAGGTTTTTACCCCCTTAGCTAGAATTTACTAAAATAGACCCTATCTATATAGAGGAGTGAGCACATGCCAAAACGTTTTTGGTTCGTTAGTCTAAGTATAATTATGTTCTTAAGTGCTGCTTTTACCCCCACTATCTTCGCGGAAGTAGTGGCCGGTGTGCAGCTTGGCTATGGTTCCACCACCTATACCACGATTTTAGGGACAGAAGAGCTCAAAGCTACAGAATGGACAGATCAGCTCTGGATCCAAGCCAACCACGAAGATTTACTCTTTACCGGATTGTATCAAGGAGCCCATAGTTTTAAGGGACAGGGGCTTGACCGGACCTTAGCCCAAATCGGTGCCAATTATCTCTTTTTCAACCAAGATGCTTTACAGGTTTATGGTGGTCTTGGCTATCAATTTCTCAATACACGCATCGAAAATTCTAAAGTGGAGAGTGGTAAAAAGTCCACTTTCTCCGGTCATGGTTTTGTGGGTCAAGCCATCGTGGCTATTCCTGTTTCAGATGAGATTCGCACAGCTGTCACAATTACCGGTAATCCCTGGTCAAAGTGGTCCTTTAAACAAGGTACCACCACCGAAGC
>JAAZLB010000408.1 GCA_012799535.1 Bacillota bacterium
TCTTCCCTTCCCATCCAACGCTCCTCCTTGCCAACAGGCAAGGACTCTCCTGTGAGAGTGGACTCATCAACACTTAAGACTTCACTAGTGATCAAGCGTGCATCTGCAGGCACCCGATCCCCAGGTTCTAACAGAATTAGATCTCCTGGAACTAAATGGGCAGCCTCCACTAACGTCTTATGCCCATCTCGAATCACCTTACCGTGGGGTGCAGTCATTTTCCGGAGTACATCTAGGGATTTTTCTGCTCGATATTCTTGAATGAAACCAAGTAGAGAATTAAGTAGGACTATGGCTAAAATAGCACTAGCATCGAGATATTCCCCGAGAAAAAGGGAGACAACCACTGTTCCTAAAAGGACTAAGACCATGAAATCCTGAAATTGATGTACAAAAATAAGCCACGGGGAAGGTGGCGGTGCGGTGCTAAGAATGTTCGGGCCTAATTTAGCCAGCCTTTGTTCTGCCTCTCGGCTCGACAGGCCAGTCTCTGGATTAGTTCGTAACTCCTTGATTAGCTTATTTAAAGGTGTTATATGCCAAGATTTCGCCACTTAGCTCACTTCTTTCCCAGAATATCTATTGCAATCTATTCTAGGAAACGAGAAAATATAACGCCTCCAAGTCAGACTAGGAGGCGTGGGTTTTCATCTGGATTAATTAGTCGCTTTCACTTCATCCATTCGTTGAAATGAATGTTGAGCCTGCTCGCTTCGGCCTACTGCCTCGTAACTCAAACCGAGATAGTAAAGAATAGTAGGGGAACGGGGAGCCTGTAATTGGGCTCGCTCTAATATTTCAATAGCTTGCTCATACTCTGCTAAGTAATAAAGGGTCTTGCCCAGAGCGAGGCGAGCATCAAGAAAATCACCGGAAGTATCTAAGGCTTGAGTAAAGGCCTCTTTCGCCCCCTCATAATTCCCTTTTTCTAAAGCAATATTACCTAGACCATAATAAGCGCGGGCAAATCCTTCCTGCCCCTCCTCGCTGGGCTGAGCCTTAGCATAATAGTCCTGGGCCTCTTGATTGCGACCCATTTCTTGATACAATTCCCCAATAAGGGGGTAAATCCAAGTTTCTTCCGGTTGTGCCTGGGCAAATTCCAAATAATATCCCAGGGCAGTACCGGGCCGATTTAAGTACTGATAAATCATGCCCATCATCAAACGGGCTTCACCGGTTGGATCCCCATCCTTGATCGCCTTATCAAATTCAGCTATGGCCATACCTATGGGGTTAACCCCAGGGAAGTTGCGCTCGATTTGCATGCCATGGTAAAAAAGAGCCTGAAAACCATTATTAATGAATTGAGTGGAGCCTTGAGCTTGCACCCAGAAGGCACCTACTAAGAAAACTACAACGATGAGAACTAATTTATTCCACTTTTTCATGGGAGCAACACTCCTTCTTGATCAAGCTTAGTATTCTTCATTTCTCGCCAATCACCTTCTTAGTTGTGAGGCTTGCTCCCCAGTGATATAATTACTGCGACAAGGAGTGGTAATTATGCCTCTAGATGGCTTAACCTTAAAGGTTCTGACAGCCGAATTACAAAGTCGCTTGAAAAACGGGAGGGTAATCAAAATTTACCAGCCCAACGAGCTTACTATCACCATCCATTTTAGATTACCAGGTTCAACAGAAATTTTACTGCTTTCAGCAGATCCCCTCCATCCTAGGATACATACAATTCAAGAACAACCAGTTAATCCCTTAAATCCACCGGCCTTTTGCATGCTGCTCAGGAAGCATTTGGAGCCTAGTCGCCTTTTGAAAATTGAGCAACAGGGTTGGGATCGAATTGTACACCTGCGCTTTGAATGTCCAGATGAACGAGGACAGTTGACAGAAAAAACCTTAAGCCTAGAAGTCATGGGGCGCCATAGTAATCTTTTTTTAGTGGATCAAGGTGGCCAGATTTTAGATGCTATGAAGCGATTTCCCGAGCGGGAGATCGCCCCTGGTTTTCCCTATGTACTTCCCTCTGATCAGGGAAAAAAAGATCCTACGTCCATCAGTAAAGAAGAATTTTTAGATGAAATCCGCCTTCTCCCACCCCCCACTCCCCTTTGGAAGTGGATTCAAGATACTTTTCAGGGGTTTAGTAAGGTTGCTGCCCAGGAAGTACTTAAGCGGGGAGGTTTCACCCCCCAAACAAAACGCTCTGAGCTCGATGCTTCTAAATGGGTACAACTCTACCAGGCCTGGGGGGAGCTTCTTGACGAATTAGCTCAAGGAGGCAAGCCCCATTATTATGTGGAGCAAGATGATTTTGCAGCCTACACCCTCACTAGTTTAGAGGGGGAGCCTTTTTCTAGCACAGATGCATTGCTAGATTCTGTCTATGGAGAAAAAATCCGGGCTAGACAAATCGAACAAGGGGCTCATCAGTTAAAGAGACAACTTAAGAATCAATACAAAAGAGTACAAAGAAAAGAGGCAATCCAGCTAAAAACCCTTGTTGAAGCAGAAAACGCTGACCAATTGAGACATGAAGGGGAACTCTTGACTGCTAATTTTCATCTGATTCCCACCGGGAAAACTTCAGTTCAAGTACCTGATTACACCTTACCCGATCAGCCCTTGGTCACAATTGAATTAGACCCCCGCTTGTCTCCAAGTAATAATGTGCAAAGGATCTTTAAGCGTTACAACAAAGCTAAGGCTAGCAAAAAATTTACTCAGATACAGTTAGAAAAAACTCAAGAGGAACGAAGATATTTAGAGGATGTATTCTTGCAAATTGAATTAGCAGATGATCCCTTGATTTTAGAGGCCATAACGGAGGAATTAACCAGTCTGGGCTATCTAAAGAAGCAAAATAAACCTAAGAGTTCAAAAAGAACTCCACCTCA
>JAAZLB010000409.1 GCA_012799535.1 Bacillota bacterium
GACTATTACGCTGTCTTAACTGATCAAAGATGGATTGGCATTGGGACACAGTTGGGCAAATGATAGCTATAGTTTGATAGCCCGCTTCTAGATAGTTTGTAAGCTGGTTTTCTAGGGCTTGAATGCTCTCTTTAGGTCCAACCTTTTGTACCACTGGCTTTGATCCTGTACGTAGAACGGTTTCCGCGGTGGACTTATCCTCTAGGATGCCATTGCAAAAGTGGAAAATTTCTTGGGTAGAACGATAGCTCTTGGTCAACCGCACTATACCCATCTTTAAGTTAGTAAATACTGTTTCTAGGTTAGTTTGCCCCTTTTGCCAAACATAGGGGTTTAGGGACTGGAAGACGTCACCAACTAACGTAAATTTTGCCCTTGGAAAGGTCTTGGTTAAGACTAGTAGTTGCAATGGAGAATAATCTTGAACCTCGTCCACGATCACATGGCGAATCTCCCGCCTGACGGGGTAACCTTCTAACTCCCCCTTCAGATAGAGCAAGGGGGTTATGTCCTCGAATGAAACTAGGGCATTCTCTAAGGAAGCAAGACTATCTGCACCACCTAAAGGCCGGTGTATTTCACCTGCCACCTGCTCCCATAATTCTAGGTCTTGCCAGAGCCGCAAATACCAGGTGAGGCTATCTACCTTGAGATGTCTGTCTAGTTTAGCCTTCACGGGATCGAGCTTGATGTTTACGCGACGAATTGTTTCCCGGGCCATGGTCCACCAGGATTCTTCTTCAAATTCTGGTGATAAGGCGATCTCTTGGAAAACCTGTCGCTGCAGCTCTTTTTTTATGGGATGGATTAAGAACATGATTCTTTGGTGGATTTTTGCCAACCGTTTGTTCACAGGTAAATAAGCATAGTTTTCTCTAAATAGTTTAGCCTGCTGTCGCTCGGTAATTACTACTTGTTCTCCTAATTTAACCGTGAAAAACTGGGTAGCCTCTTCGGTAATGTATTGAACTAGCTGCTCTAGAATTTCCTGGAATTCCCGGGACGACTTAAAGGAAGCTAGTTCAAGGCATTGGCTACGGCTTTCGCTATCTGCTTGCAAGAGACGCTCCAAAAAGTCCATCATGGTTTGTACGTCCCACTCCCAGCCCAAAAAGGGTTCGGCGTAATCCTGAAAAGTGGTTTGGTGGACATTTTCTTCACCTAGTTCAGGTAAGACATGGGAAATGTAATCACTAAAAATACGGTTGGGGGAAAAGATCACGATGTTCTCGGAGCTAATGCTGTCCCGATATCTGTACAAAAGATAAGCGATCCGGTGGAGTGCTACTGAGGTTTTACCACTGCCAGCCGGGCCCTCCACTAAGAGCAAAGAATCCCGGTCATTGCGGATGGCTTGGTTTTGTTCCCTTTGAATGGTGTTGACAATAGTGCGCATTTTTTCGTTAGCACTTTGTCCGAGGGCCTCCTGCAAAACCTCGTCATCAATTTTGAGTTCGTTATCAAACATATAGATCAGTTCTCGATCTTTAATGCGATACTGACGCTTAAGAGAAATCTCCCCTTTAAAAACTCCGCCTGGCCCTTCGTATTCTGCCTCGCCAAGACCATAGTCATAAAACATGCTAGAAACGGGAGCTCGCCAATCATACACTAGTGGCAAGCCACTAGTTTGATCGATTAGAGAGCCAATCCCAATGTACATGGCCTCAACCTGAGGTAATCCTTCTTCGTGGAAATCCATACGACCGAAATAAGGGTTCTTCTCCATAGTCTTAAGTTGCTTAACTAAGCGGTGTTGGATACCGAAATGACCGCCCCTGTGCTGTAGTTCGGTGATTTGTTGGGCAATATCCATCATCTGATTAGAACTCGCACTGCTAATTCCATAGTCTTCCCACAAGGAGGTGCGAAGTTTACGCATTTCTGTTCTATAGGTTGCGGCACTATGCACACTTTGGGCTAGTTGCTTGTCTAGTTCTTCATATACTCGTTGTAACCATTGCTTTTCTTGTTCAAAATGCTTTGCTTGCAAAAAGACACCTCCCAAATGTCTTCCGGGAATAAAGGGCTGTTTCCCTGTTTTCTCCCTGTAGTGTGGGAATCCTGCCTAATTTGTTCCCGGCACTCTGATGCATAACAATTTTGTTACTAAAAATCCGTTTTCAGGAAGGTTTTTTACCTACTTTGTTGAATGGTTAAGTTAAGGTGTATTATAAATTAAGGAGGGTAGTTCAGGATTCTAATGTAGGTTTAGATCAAAATTTGAAGGGGGAAAGCAAATTGTTCACAAAGCGGGTTACGTCGGCCATAGTGTTAGTTTTGGTTTTAGTGTTTGCGAGCACAGTTTTAGCCAAACCGGTCCAGATTTGGAACTGGCGTGGTGAAACGGAATTTTGGGCAGCGGTTGAACGGGAGATCCAAAAGGAACATCCCCACATCAAAATTGAGTATCGTAGCTTTATTCCTACTGAATATGATTCTATACTTATGGTTGCCATGCAAGGTGGGGAAGGTCCAGACATTATTACCCTACGGGGTGGTCCAGGGGTAATAAAGTTTGCCGAGCCCGGTATGGTGGAACGTTTGGATGATAAACTTGATTTCAGCCTTTTTCCTGAGGGTGCTTTAACCCAAGCAAGTATGGATGGAGAAGTATATGGTGTTCCCTTCGCACTGCAAACATACCAAATTTACTACAACAGAGAAATCTATGAGAAGTACGGTCTGCAAGAGCCAGCCACATGGGATGAACTAATCAGTAACTGCCAAGTACTCCAAAATAATGGCGTTACCCCCCTCTACTTCCAGGGACGTGAAGGTTGGGGTCTATCCCTTGTACAGACTACTATTGGTGCCAGCATCCTCGGTGCTGAGTGGATTACTGGTCTGATCAATGGTGAGAATGCCTTTACAGATCCAGAGTTTATCGATTCTTTGTATAAGGTTCTTGAATTAAAGCCTTTTATGCAGAAAAACTTTGAGGCTGCTTCTTATACTGACATGCAAATGGCCTTCCCAATGGAAGCCGCGGCCATGACCTTTGCGGGTATGTGGGACGTGAAGTCCTTTGATGAACTTGCTCCAGATAAGGAGTGGGGAATGTTCTTGGTACCTCCCATCAAGGCAACGGATAAACCCTATGCTTACGCTTATATGGACGGTGCTTATGGCTTAAATAGTGAATCTAAGGTACGTGATGACGCTCTTAAGGTGTTAGAGTTTACCACCACCCAAAAGTTCGGACAAATGTTTGTGGAGTTCAATCAAGAAATTAGTCCTATTGCGGGCATTTCAGCACCCCCTGAGTTAAAAGAACTGCAACAGGGTCTCTACTTTGTGGAAAACCATGCACTTCCAGATATCTATGGTGTACGCTCGGTATTGACCTTCGGTATGCCGGATATTCATACCATGTTAGGTGCAGGCATGCAAGCGATTCTCAGTGGAGAGAAAACCCCAGAGCAACTAGGGCAAGAACTTCAAGAAGGTATTGCTTCTTGGTATGAGCCATTCCAAAAGTAGTATAAGAAATTTGTTCATCATAAAAGGGGTAGGCTATAGGCTTTTCGCCTATGGCCTATCCATTTAATCGGAGAGTGATTTTAGTGAGCAAAAATAAATCGCCATCCTCCCTACAGATGTTAAAGAAGCATAACTATATTATCCTAGTTCTACCCGCCCTTGCCATCTATGGTGCTTTTATTATTCTTCCATTTTTGAATAGTATTAGGTATAGTTTCTACGAGTGGAGTGGTATAGGACC
>JAAZLB010000410.1 GCA_012799535.1 Bacillota bacterium
AAGGCTAGTCAAGAAGATAGTATAACTGCCCGCTGGACGGATAATGTCAATCTGCAAACTCGTACCTATCAGGCCTATGTGCCAATTAAGGTTGGAGATATTGAAAACCGCTGGGTTTTTGGGGCAACTGCCCTTAGGGAGGAAATGTTATCTGAAGTACTGCCTGTGTTCTGGCGCTTAGTTATAGTTACCGTCTCAGGGTTTCTGATTCTTACAGTAGCTATTATTACAGTTTCCGGAACAATCACCAAACCGATTGGGGCGTTAACCTCCTTTATTGAAAAGACTGCCAGTTTGGATTTACGGGCAGAGCATCAACAAGAGATTACTAGTTTTCTTAAAAAACAGGACGAGGTGGGCATGATTGCTAGATCCTTAGTGGCTATGCAGACGGCTCTATACGAAGTTACCACCGAATTACAGGAAATCTCTAGGCGGATGGCCAGTGGAAGCCAGGAAATTGCCGCCTCTGTAGGTGAAAATTCGGCAGCTATTGAAGAGGTGACCTCCTCCATGGGTGCGTTTGGCACTAATGTTGCTCAGGCTCGGGATCGTTCTTTAGATATGGCTCAAGATGCAAAGCTGGTAGCAAGTTTGGCCACTCAGGGCAACACCCAAATGCACGAAAGTATGGACGCTATGGAGCAAATTGTGCAGTTTTCCGAACAATCTCGTGCAGCGGTCACCGCCCTTTCCCATCAAGTTAGGGCCATGGAAGGTGTTTTGGAGATCATCGGAGATGTGGCAGAACAGACAAACTTATTAGCCCTTAATGCGGCAATTGAAGCGGCTCGGGCTGGTGAATATGGTCGTGGTTTTGCCGTTGTGGCCGATGAGGTGAGGAGTCTAGCTGAGCAAACTCAAAAATCAGTAGGTGAAATCAACCAGATGGTTAATGAGTTGACCCATAATGCCATGACCTCCGCTCAACTGATGGAAGGTACAGAGGGGCAAGTTCGGCACGGAAGTGAGCTGTTAGCGCAAACGGAAGCCACTTTTAATCAGATTACGGAACGAATTAATGAAGTCGGTCGCCTAATCCAAGAGTTTGCAGTGACTTTGGGAGATATGAATGATATGGGTAGCTCCGTGGCCGCTGCGTCCCAAGAGCAGGCTGCTTCCATGGGTGAAATTGCGGAAAACACGGAGAATCTCTCAGATCTCGGTGCGGAACTTCAGAGAATTGCTCAACGGTTTAAAGTCTAAAGGTTAATAAACATAAAAAGGGGTGACCATTGTGTCCCCCTTTTTAAGTGCTATCACCAATACCTTTTAACCTTTTAGCCACAGAAGAAACTAGTGCCACCTTGAAGAAGTCCCCCAGTAAAAAGGGGAGCATACCACTTAACAGGGCCTGGTGGAAAGACATTTTGGTTACGTTCATGAGCTGGGCGAGGCCGGTTATATAGATTACTCCAACACCACCAATAGTCAAAGTGACTACATAACCTAGAGTGCTTTTTGATCCCTTGTAGCGAACCAGAGCGGAAATGGTATATGCTCCTACAACAAACCCCCAAATATAGCCACCAGTGGGACCTACCAAGGTTCCTAGTCCACTAGTGCCACCTGAAAAAACAGGTAGGCCAAAGATCCCTAAAAGGATGTAGACAATTTGGCTTAAGGCCGCGTAGCCTGGAGGTAGGACTATCCCACTGATCATTACTCCAATTGTCTGTCCACTAAGTGGTACTGGGCTAAACGGAAGAGGGATAATAAGCCAGGCCAGCAGGGCTGTAATTCCTGCACACAAAGCAATTTTGGTTAGATTAGAGCTGCTCAATTTCATGCAAATCCTCTTTCGATAACGTACTCATCTAGTTTGATTCGTTAAGGGAGTATAGAGTCCTGCGGAGCACTTTTCTAAAGTGGTAGGAACCTATAGATGCACGTCCCGTCGTTAGTTTACGTTATTTTACCATAACAGGGAAGGATTTTACCAAGTTAAGAAGAAGTATATTTTTATGACTTATGTGCAAGCGATTGCACATTTAAATAAGAATTGGAGAGGATTTGTTAAGATGAAAAGGTCGCTAGTGTTTATTACTGCGTTGGCTGTAGTCTTAGTCAGTGCTGTAGCCTTTGCGGCACCTCAAAAGTTGGTGGTGTGGGCGGATCAAGGCGAGGTTCCTACCTTTGAAAAAATCGCTGCAGAATTCACGAAGCAAACTGGTATTGCTGTAGAGTTTGTGGAAATTGGAATGTTAGATCAACGGCAAAAATTGGCCTTAGATGGTCCTGCAGGTAAGGGTCCTGATGTGTTCACAACCCCCCATGACCTTATTGGCCAGATGGCTATTATGGGTTTAATGGAACCACTTCAAGTTGATGATGATGTTTTGGCCCAATTCACGCCAGCCTCTATCCAAGCCCTTTCTTTTGATGGGGAGCTTTATGGTCTACCTTGGGCCACAGAATCAACTGCCCTTTATTACAACAAGGATATTTTCCCGGAAATTCCTGAGACTTTTGAGGAGTTAGTGGCCATTGCCAAAGAAGTCACGACTGCTGATCAGTATGGATTACTGTTTGATATTGGTGATTTTTATTTTAGCCATGCCTTCTTTGTAGGAAAGGGTGGATACGTCTTTGCCCCCCTCGCAGGTGGCGGATTAAATCCTTCTGATGTGGGTTTGGCTAATCATGGCAGTATTGCTGCTCTTGATTTTCTTAAGAGTCTGGTTACTGATGGAATTATTCCCATTGGCACCAACACTGGGATTGCCCAAAGCCTCTTCTTAGAGGGGAAAGCTGGGGCCATCATTTCTGGTCCTTGGTACTTGGCTGAGCCTCGTGCCTTAGAGGCAGAAGGTAAGTTGAATTTTGGAGTGGCATCTCTGCCACCTTTTGCTAATGGTGTAAGACCATCCCCGTTTAGTGGTGTAAAAGGTTTTTACATTAGCTCATACAGTCAATACCCTGATGAAGCTTTACAACTCATTGAGTTTTTAACTAGTCGAGATGGGGGATTTCTCATTTATCAAGAAAAGGCTCAAATTCCGACCCGTTACGACATCATTGAAATGAAAGAATTCCAAGAAGATGATGACGTGTATAACTTTGCTCTTCAGGGTGGTTATGCAACGCCCATGCCTAACATTCCTGAAATGCAGGCGGTTTGGGGTAATATCGCGGATGCGATTAACTTGGTCATTAACGAGAACGTGGATCCTGCCATTGCTTTAGCATTGGCGGTGGAGATGATCGAGGAAGCGATTATGGAAATGCAACGGTAGAGATTTTAAGGGAAAAAGGGTGCATTCCTAGGAGTGTGCCCTTTTCACATTTAAGTAAAAGGGGGGAAGGACTTGCGCAAAAGGGCAGTCTCAGCCACTATTGGTTCAATTTTATACATGGGTTTAGGGCAGCTGATTAATGGCGAGTGGGTGAAGGGGATTCTCATGGGACTTTACCACTACTTGATCCTCAAGTTTGCCCTACCCGCCCTCAGGCACACTTGGTGGGGGTTAATAACTTTAGGTGAGATCCCGAGAAGAGATCACTCTATCATTTTGCTCTCCTATGGTTTAGTAGGCACGATCGTGACAGTTATTGTTATAGGTTTTTATATTGGCAATATTGTAGATGCGTATCGGGGTGGAAAAAGAAGGGACGGGGGCCATCCCGCACCACCGATCAGAGAAACTATGACGGAAGTTATTCAAAAGAGCTATCCGTATTTTCTAGTGGCTCCAGCGGTTTTGTTTATCCTGTTTACAGTTCTTTTTCCCATGCTATTCAATATGTCCATGGCCTTTACCAACTATGATCTGTACAATTCACCTCCCGCTAAATTAGTGCGTTGGGTGGGTTTCGAGAATTTCCGAGAAATCGTGCGCCTAGCCTCTTGGAAACGCACTTTTGTCGGGGTCTTGTCTTGGACTTTTTTGTGGGCGATATTGTCTACCTTTTCCTGTTTTCTCCTAGGTCTATTTTTGGCTATCGTCCTTAACAACCCACGAATCAAGTTTAGGGGGATCATCCGAACCATTTTAATCCTACCCTGGGCCATGCCTGGTTTTATCTCCATTTTAATGTGGTCAGGTTTTTTCAACACTAGCTTTGGTCCGATTAACCAATGGCTAAATACACTGGGGATCGCCTCCATCCCGTGGTTTCAAAATGTTTTTTGGGCTAGAACTGCAGTTGTTTTAGTGAACCTGTGGCTTGGTTTTCCCTTTAGTATGGCTTTAGTTTCTGGGGTGATCCAAGGGATCCCTGCAGAGCTTCACGATGCTGCAAAAGTGGATGGGGCTTCCCCGTGGCAGGAGTTCACCAGAATCACTCTACCCTTAATTTTGTACGCTGTCTCTCCCCTTTTGATAATGCAATTTGCGGGAAATTTTAATAACTTCGGGGTGGTTTACCTATTAACCGGTGGTGGCCCTCCAGTCCTAGGTAATAAGGGAGCTGGTGGCACAGATATTTTAATTTCTTGGATCTTTAAGATGACCTTTGATTTAATGAAATACAATTATGCTTCTGCAATCGCTTTGTTAATCTTTATCTTTGTGGCCTCCATGAGTATCGTGAATTTCATGCAAACTCGGGCCTTTAAAGAGGAGGATATGATGGGATGAAAATTTCCAGTAATTCTAAATGGGTTCGTGATTTGTGGTTAGTGTTCAGTTATCTAATTCTCATTATGGCCATGGCTGCGGTGTTGGTTCCCATTTTGTATATCTTCTTTGCCTCCTTCAATACAGGAAGTAGTTTGTATAGTTCTACCATGATTCCCAAAAATTTCACCTTAGACAACTATCGAATGCTCTTTAATAATCCTAATAAATCGGTGGATTTCACTCTGTGGACCTTGAATACCCTCAAGATTGCCTCTGCTACCTCTATTGCGTCAGTGATTTTAACCTCCTTTACCGCGTATGCCTTTTCTCGCTTTCGGTTTTGGGGTCGACGTTATGGGTTAATCATGTTTTTAGTGGTGCAAATGTTCCCAGGTGCCATGGGTATGGTTGCTATTTACGTCTTGTTGAATATTTTGGGGTTGTTAGACACTCATCTAGGGTTAATTCTAATCTACACAGGTGGAGCTATTCCCTTTTCCACCTGGATGGCTAAGGGGTACATCGATTCTATTCCCCGTTCTTTAGATGAAGCGGCCTTAATCGATGGCGCATCCCGCTGGCAGATTTACTGGCGGATCTTAATGCCCCTAAGTCTTCCTATTTTGTCAGTAATCGCTTTGCTGAATTTTATTGGACCTTTCAACGACTATTTGTTGGCCCGCATTGTCTTAACCAGTGCAGAAAAACGGACTTTAGCCGTAGGTTTACATGCCTTTATTTCGGGGCAATTTGATCAGAACTGGACCCAGTTTGCAGCTGGTTCCATGCTCACTTCTATTCCAATAATGATTTTGTTCTTGTCACTCCAGAAGTATTTTATTTCTGGTTTGACTGCTGGTGCAACCAAGGGTTAGAAAAGGAGGAAACTGTGGGTAAATTGCGGATTAGATCGTTGCTAGTAGGTGTGCTGGTCTTAGCTCTCATTATGGTCCACCCGGCTTGGGCCGGAGGCCTCACTTTAGAGGAAATTTATGCAAACAAGCAGGGGGTATATTATCAGATTTTTGTGCGTGCTTTTGCAGATGGGGATGGGGATGGACTCGGTGATCTACGGGGGATCATCAATAATTTGGACTATTTAGAAGAACTCGGTGTGGGTGGTCTGTGGCTAACTCCGATCCACCCTTCGCCAACCTATCATAAATACGATGTGCAAGATTATTACGACATTGATGAGGAAATTGGTACTTTAGCTGATTTTCGGGAATTGGTCTCTCAAGCCCACGACCGGGGAATAAAGGTGATTATTGACTTGGTGTTAAATCATACTAGCAGTCTGCATCCTTGGTTTGTTAGTGCCGCCTTGGATCCGAAAAGTCCTTACCGGGATTATTACATCTGGGCAGATGAAGATACCAATGTGAAGGCTTCGGGTCCTTGGGGTCAGAGAGTGTGGCATCCTTCTGGGGGCGGGCATTATTTTGGTCTATTTTGGGAAGGAATGCCCGATCTAAATTATGATAATCCTTTGGTTCGAGAAGAGGCCAAGGCTATTGCTAAATACTGGTTGGAACTAGGAGTAGCTGGGTTTAGGCTAGATGCAGCCATGCACATTTTTGCCCACTCCGAGCCGGCGCGGGCTTTAGAATGGTGGCAAGAGTTTAGAGAATATGTGCAAGAGATCAACCCCCAAGTTTATTTAGTGGCAGAAGTCTGGGATAGTTCCCGGGTTGTTGCCCCTTATTTTGTTGGCTTTGATTCCAATTTTAATTTCGATTTGGCCAATTTGATAATTCTCAGTGCTAAAAGTGGTATGGATGTTGGGGTGGCTAGGGTGGTAGAGGGACATCTAGAACGCTTTAGCCAACATTCCGATTGGGTGATTGATGCCCCATTTTTGACCAATCATGATCAGGACCGGGTTATGTCTGTGCTCAATGATGTGGATAAGGCAAAAGTTGCTGCCTCATTATATCTAACCTTGCCTGGCAGTCCCTTTGTTTATTATGGGGAAGAGATTGGGATGAAGGGAACAGGGTCTGATGAAAATAAGCGGGAACCGTTCAAATGGTATCCCCTCAGTGGTCCAGGTCAAACAACTTGGCGTACCTCTCGTTTTAACACGGGAGAGTGGCAACCCTCTGTTCAGGAACAACTTAATGATCCTACTTCCCTTTTGAACCATTACAAGACTTTGATTAATTTACGCATGGGAAATGAGGCCCTACGGATTGGTAGTCTCACAGCGTTAGACACGGATAATCGGCGGGTTATTGGCTTTACGCGGGAATGGGAAGGGGAGCAAATATTGGTTTTCCATAACTTGTCCCCCAGTTTCCAGTTTATAGAACTAGAACTAGAAGAAAGCACAAGATGGGAAGTCTTATACTGTGGCGGTGAATCTCGGTGGGAGCAAGATCAGCATACCCTTAAAATTGAATTGAGCCCCCGTTCTTCCTTGTTCTTGCAGTGAAACACGAAAGATAAACTATATGTTTCTAAAATCATTCGGCTAGTGTAAAGTTACTGTAGGACAGGAATCTATAGAGTGGAAATAGAAGAAGATCCCACCGTCCCTGCAGGACGAGTACAGAGTACTCAGAGGTGAGATCTTCTATGCAAGCAATATTCGATGA
>JAAZLB010000411.1 GCA_012799535.1 Bacillota bacterium
GTATTTATGCCTAAATATATTGCAGTTTCCACTAGTGCCGTCGTCTTTATCTGGATCCTCAATGGCAACTACGGAATTCTGAACTATATTTTATCTGTCTTTGGCATTAAAGGGCCAAATTGGCTCGTAGATGCTAAATACGCCCTTACGGGTATTTTATTCCTCACGGCCTGGAGGGTGGTGGGTTATGCCATGATGATCTACCTTTCTGCTATGCAGGGTATTCCCAAAGACTATTATGAAGCGGCTGCCATTGACGGGGCAGATGCGGTACATCGCTTCCGCTATATCACCATTCCCATGTTAGGTCCCACTACCTTGTTCTTGTTTGTAACTACGTTTATTGCTAGTATGAAGGTGTTCCAATCGGTAGACGTTATGACCGGTGGTGGACCAGGTACAGCTACGAACGTAATGGTACAATGGATCTATAACCTTTCTTTCTCCGACTTTAGGGCAGCCAGGTCTGCTGCAGTATCAGTAGTCTTCTTCTTTATCTTATTGATTGCCACTGCAGTTACCATGCGTTGGTCTAATAAGTCCGTGAGTTATGATTATTAGGGAAGTGAGGAAATAGATATGAAGGACTCTTTGTTGTTGAGGATGCGCCAAACCGGCTGGTTTGACGTGTGGCTATTCGCCTTGGCGGCAGCCATTGTAATGTTAGCCATTGGTACAGCTGGTGTAATTCAGTATAATGTGCAAATGGATAAAATGCCTGCGCATTTCAATGAATACCAAATAAACGAGGCACTGGGCTCTTTGGCTCATGCGCGAGCCAGCTTTCTTCGCATCGGCAAACTAGCCTTGTTAGTCAGTATTATTGGTTTCACTCTCTTAGCTATTAGTGTTACCTTATCGCCAAAGCTTTCGCGTAAAACTAAGGATCGTCTCGGTTATCTCTTGGTCGGTCTCCAGTATTTAACTGCCTTTGCAGTAACTTTAGTGATGCTTTTTCCCATTTACTGGATGGTGATTTCTTCTTTAAAGACTAGTCATGAACTTTTGTTGCCTGTACCAACCCTTTGGCCCCATGAATTTCAATGGTCGAACTTTCCCAATGTCTTACAAAGGGCACCCTTTGTACGCTATTTGTTTAACACCTTGGTTAGTACCTTTTTCATTATGGTTGGGCAAGTGGTTATTGGGGTTTTTGCAGCCTATGGTTTTTCTAAGGGGAAATTTGTAGGGCGGGACATTTTGTTCATGCTTGTTCTAGGTGCCTTAATGGTACCCATTCAGGTTACCTTTGTACCAATCTATGTGATGGTATCTCGTATGGGCTGGATTAACAGCTTCCCTGGTTTGATTGTGCCTAACCTAGTAAGTGCCTATTTTATCTTTATGTTGCGACAAGCCTTTATGTCGGTGGATGACAGCTATCTTGACGCTGGTCGGGTGGATGGTTTAGGGCGGATTGGTACCATCGTTCACGTCTTGGCACCGATGAACGCACCCACTTTAATTACTGTCTCCATCATCACCTTTATTAATGGCTGGAACAGCTACTTTTGGCCCAAGATGGTGGCAACGAAGGATGAATACCGGACCATCGCAGTTGGGGTTGTTCGTCTACGCCGTACCTTCTCCGGTATGGAAACAGCTAACTACAACGAAATCATGGCCGGTGCAGTAATGGCCATTATTCCAATTGTTTTATTGTTCTTAGTTTTGCAGAAGTATATCATGACAGGTATGAGCAAGGCTGCTATGAAATAGAAATGGAGGTCCAAGATGCGTTTGACTCAGAAAACAAGGACAGGACTAGTTCTTGCCTTAAGCCTAGTCTTGGTTCTATCCTTTGCTGTTTTTGCTGAAGAACAGGTGGTTGAAGATCGTTACGATCAGATCTTCGACGCTGCCCAAGATCAAGGGCGTTTGACAGCTAGGTTCCTTAAGTTAACTACCCGTAGCGATGAAAAAAGTGGTGACAGTACTATTCTCACTTCTCCTGATGGGAAAGTAATGGTCATTGACGCTGGGAATCCTAGCACTTATGTGGATGTAGATCGTGCCTTAAAGGCTTTGGGGATAACTCGTATTGATTATTTAGTGGCATCTCATCCCCATGTGGATCATATTGGAAGCTTTGCCCAGCTGATTCGTAATTACGAGGTGGGAGCGGTTTATACTAGTGAAGTGGTCTATCCCACTTCCCACTATAAGAATTACATGGCTGCTATTGAACAGACCAATACACCCCACATCATCCTCAAGGATGGAGACTCCTTCATGTTTGGGGAGCATGTGCTAGTAGAAGTACTTCATCCTTTACCAGGGGTGGAATACTACGATGGTTATCCTAACTCTAGCACTCAGTTTATTAATAATCTATCTGTGGTCATGAAGTTAACTTTTAACGAGTCCACCTTTCTCTTTGCTGGGGATCTTTATACCGATGGTGAACGTAGCGTCGTAGAACGTCACGGGGAGCGCCTACGGGCAGATATTCTTAAAGTTCCTCACCACGGTGATAGTACTTCTTCAAGTAAACGCTTTCGAGAGGCTGTTCAGGCCAAGGTGGGCGTAATGATGCACGATGCCATTGCCGATCTAAACGTTTACAAGAAATACAGACGGGAAGAAACTATGGTCTATATTTCTAGCATTGATGGTAGTGTTTTGGTCTCAACGACTGGGGATGGAGAGTATATCGTGATGACCCAGTACGACCGGACAACCACTTTTCTAGACTAACGCCAGCGTTAAGAGGCGGGCATATAGACCCGCCTTTCTAATACGCCAAAATAATAAGCCGCGCCGAAGGGAGGGTAGTCTAAGCGGTAAATTTAAACAGGAGGTACTAGGATATGAGAAAAACTTCAATTTTGTTGCTTACTTTAATTTTAGTTTTTTCCATAGTTACTGTCGCTGGTGCAAATCCATTTGAAGTAACTGAACCTATTACAATTACATGGTGGCATTCTCACGAAGGTCAATGGTATCCTTATTTGGAACATATGGTAGCACAATTTGAGGCAGCTAATCCCCTAATCAAAGTGGAACCTATTTTTATCGGGACCTACCCCGAGATGAATACTCGATTTATTGCCGCAATGGCCTCTGGTGATGTCCCAGCTATTATCTCGGTAAAAACTAATTATCTGCCCAATTACGGTGCAGCCGGTATGTGTGAGGTCTTAGATCCTTATATTGAGGCAGACAACTTTGATGTAATGGATTTCGGTGAGGGTTTAGCTAACGCCACCTCCTACGAAGGTGAGCAGATCGCCTTACCCTATCTTATTTCCACTCGACTCATGTATTACAATAAGACCCTTGCAGAAGCGGAAGGCATTGAAATGCCCAAGACCTTCGATGAGTTTGAGGAATTCTTAGAGAAGGCTACAGTATTTAATCCCGATGGTACTACCGCACGCTATGGAACTATCTTCGCTGGTTGGGATCATACCTATTTTGAGAATTTGTATAAGAACAATGGGGTTGAGGTAATTAGAGAAGATGGTACAAGTGATCTGAACGAAGAAATGTCCGTGTATATCACCACTAAGATCAAAGAGTGGGTGGACAAAGGTTATACCTATTTCCAACACGGTACCTCTTCTTCTAGTATTCTTCGTTCCGCATTCTGGGATGAGCGGACCTTTAGCGTGTTCCACACTAGCTCCCTTTACGATACCTATCAAAATGATGCCACCTTTGAGGTTGGGATGTCTTGGATGCCAGGTTCTGCAGATGGAACTAAGTATGAGGCTACTTTAAGTGGCGCTTATATCTTAATTCCTTCTATAGCTCCCCAAAGGCAGAAAAATGCAGCCTGGCAGTTTATGAAGTTCATGGTAAGCCCAGAAATCAATTTGTATTGGGCTGATCAAACTGGATATTTTCCCACTCGTCAAACGGTAATTAATTTGCCTGAATACGAAGAGTATCTGGAGCGTAAACCGGCAATGGCGAGTATATTAGAAATGTCTGGTTGGATAGTGGACAATGATCCTAGACCTTACTATGAGACCTGCGGAAAAGAATGGCGCATGGCTCTCGCCAAGATTTTTAGCGAGGGTGCTCCTGTGCAGGAGACCTTAGACAAGCTAGTTAAGGATATTGAGGATATTATTGACGATTTCTAGAGTGCAGTAGAAAAACAGGCCGAGGATTATCCAAGGCCTGTTTTTGTTGACTTTTTCAGCTCGCTTGAACTAAGAGGGGCAGAATCTCGTTCACTTCTGATAGATGGCCCACCACAAAACGGGGCATGGCTTCACTAAGTGTTAGTTCAGGATGGCAGTGAGGACAGAGATCCCCATCTATACCAGCTTGGACCACCTGAGAAATTGAGGGGTCGGTAGCCCTTTCTAATGGTGTCTTTTTTTGCCAACCTTCTGGTAGATCGTTATGCACCCAGATGGAGACTGCACCACTACGATTAGCTCCCCAAACATCATGGATGACATTATCTCCAATATGGATGTGGGGAAGGGGGGCATCTGCTCTGGCGGCCGCGTAGAATGCTTGATCCGGTTTTGCGTAGCCCACTTGTTCTGGGGTGATAATTCGTTCGAAAAAGTGGGCAATGCCTAAAGCTTTTAAGACTGGGTATTGATAGATGTGAAAACCATTGGTTAAGGCCCGTAAGGTATGATCAGCTTCACTGAGGGTAGTCAAAAGCTCCACAACACCTGGATAGAGCTTGATGTGCGGTGGTTCGCAATAGTGTTCAACAAGTGTAGCAATGGATTCGGTCCACCTCACTCCAAAACTGGCACTCACGACACGGATAATATCATCCCAGTCATAAGCTGCCACCATCTCTCCTTGCATCTGGCGTTTGACAGCCTCTGCAGTAATGGCTTTACGAACATCTTGGGGATCCGCCCCCGATTGCTCGGAGATCACCTTTCGTACATAGGGGAATACTCCAGAACCGAAGGGGTTAAGCATCAGAAC
>JAAZLB010000412.1 GCA_012799535.1 Bacillota bacterium
AAAGTATTAAGGATGATCCCCTCAGTAATTGTCCAACCTGCGATGCGCAAGTTCAGCGTCTAATCAGTAAAAATGTTGGCATTATCTTCAAAGGATCCGGTTTTTATATCAATGATAGCAGAGCGGATTCTAGTGATACGTCAGCATAAGTCCTTGCCCCCTTTGGGGGCTTTTTAATATCCTAATTTTCGATTAACCACATTGAATTTCGGCGCACCATCTTCTTGAAAACATTTCCAGTTCTTAAAAAAGATCTCTAGGGCCCGTTCTTTATGGAATGGAGTAAAACCGCTATTATGTGGGGTAATCAACACATTGTCCATTTCCCACAGGGGGCTATCCGTTGGCAATGGTTCTGGATCAGTCACATCGAGGGCGGCACCTCCGATCCAACCTTCCTGGAGGGCTAAAATCAAATCTTCTGTACGAATTAAAGACCCTCGACCCACATTGATAATAATAACATGTTCTGGTAGTAGTTGCATCCGCTTTTTATGCAAAAAACCCACTGTCTTTTCTGTATGTGGCAAGGCGCAAACCAAATAATCTAAGTGTGGAGCGAATTCGTCAAATTGATCCAAGCTATAAACTACATCGGCATAGCTTTCATTTCCTTGAGGATACTGGCGGAAACCTATAATCTTACACTCAAAGCCCCTTAAACGTTTAGCCACCTGACTACCTAAGTCACCATAACCTAGAATACCCACAGTAGAACCGGTGAGTTCTCGAAAGGAGTGGTCTAATCTAGGCTCCCATAATCTCCGTCTTTGATTGTCACGGGCCAAGTATAAACCCCGATTAAAAGAGAGAATTAGACCAACCACATGCTCTCCGATTGGGGCACCAAAGATGCCTCGCCCATTAGTATAGATCATCTTAGGGTTACCCCAAGGTGTTCCTAAAATTTTTTCCGCACCTGCATAGGGTGTCTGCAACCATTGACAGTTAACCGCTACCTTGAGAATCTCCGGAGAAACAAAACCAAAAATCACATCTGCATAGGGAGCCAATTCTAAAGTCTCCCCTTGAGAATTACCCCTGAGCAAAGTTGCTTTAGTCTCCCTTTGAATCAGTTTCAAATCTAGTTCAGTTAGGTCTTTCCAAGTAACTAAAAGACGCATAAATCTTCCCCTTTATGGTAGTGCTAAAGAAGGGCGAGTTAAACGAATTGTATCCCCTTCCCGAATCACCGTTGGTGACAGGATTCTTTGACGTTGCAAAACAACAGGAACTGGATTAGAGACTAAGACAGGTCGAACGGTCGGAGCCTGAGTGGAGTACCAAACATCACCTCGGGTGAAGTAAAGACCATCTTCTAGCCAGACAGGTTCTTTGCCACCACTTTGTCCACTTACGGGAAGATAAACCTCTGTTTGAAAGTAAGTCACCCTGATTTGATCTTGTTGCCCATTACTAAACTGCAAAGCAAGCATTTGACCATTAGGGGACCAACTTATAGCCTCAATTCGCCCCCATTGCTCCTTGGGCTTAAGTTTTCTTATGGGATAACCAAATCGATCCACAAACCAAAGCTCTGTGCAGGATCCTTGTTCAACAACGACCCCTAGATGGCTTCCCTGCGGGGACCACATGAAGTCTAAGACTATAGTGTCTTGTAACCAATACACCGTCTGCTCCCGTTGAGTATCATAGACTTCTAACCCCATTTCAGACCCTTTAGTTATAACAAAACGATTATTAGGATCACTTCGCCCATTTTGGTGATAAATCCTGCCCTGAGTTAACATTTCGTCTAG
>JAAZLB010000066.1 GCA_012799535.1 Bacillota bacterium
ATAAAGGTTACAGTCAGGGCGATGGTGAAGCTGTTTTTGAAGTAGGTGCCGAAGGGGGCCGCATTCCAAGCTATTTTGTAGTTCTCCCACTGGGGTACCTTGGGGAACCATTGAATCGTTCTCAAGGTCATTTCATGTGGAGCTTTTAAAGAACTTGTGATCATCCAGAAAAATGGGAGCATCATGATGACTGCACCAGCGAAGAGTACTATATATAATAGAGTTCTTCTCGTATTTTTCCGTAAGCGATATTGCCAAGTTTGGTGTTCAGCTAACATTACTTTCCCCCCCTAACTCGCATAGTGTACTTTTCGTTTTGCCACAGCCATCTGAATCAAAGTAAAGACGAAGATGATTCCAAAAAGAATATAGGCCGCTGCCGAGGCATAGCCCATGCGATAGCGCTCAAAGGCGTTCCGGTAGACATAATAGACAATGGTCATCCCACTATTAAGTGGTCCAGGTCGGCCAGTGTACAGAACATAAATCTCCGTAAAGAGCTTGAAGGCTCCAATAATGGAGATAATGGAGATAAAAAAGGTGGTAGGTGAGAGCAGTGGTAATGTGATCTTTCGGAAGCTTTGCCACGGGCTAGCCCCATCTACTTCGGCCGCTTCGTAAAGTTCGCTCGGGATGTTTTGGAGACCAGCTAAGAAGATGACAATGTTATAGCCCATGCTCTTCCAGACCCCAATTATGACAATATTAATAATCGTATATTTGGGATCCATGAGCCAGTTAGGATTACTAAATTGCCATACTGCAGGGAAATTGCCCAAGGTGAGAAACCCCACTATCCCATTGACGATTTCCGCAAGTCTAGTCAAAATCATGTTGAGTAGACCATAGTGTTGGTTGAAAATCCAGCGCCAGACCATAGAAATGGCTACAGATGAAGTTACCCAGGGGAGAAAATAAGCGAGACGTAGTACACCCCTAAATTTAATTTTGGAATTGAGTAGGACTGCTACAATTAAAGCTAGGCCAATGGAAAAGGGTACATAACCAATGACATAACGGATGGTGTTATTAATCGCTTGATGGAATACCTTGTCATTTAAGATTCTCTGGTAGTTTTCCAAACCTACAAAATATTGCTCTTGTCTGAGCAGACTCCAGTCAAAAAAGCTCATATAAATAGATTTAACTACTGGATAAAAACTAAACATCCCCAAAACCACAAAAGCAGGCAAGAGATAAAGATAGGCCTCAAAAGTCTCCCGCCAATACTTCTTACTCCTCATTTCTGAGGGAATCTTAATCACCACACATGCCCCCTTTAAAAGTATACACTATCCTTAAGTCGTAAGCAGGATTTTAACACTTCCTTTGCGAAGTGGTTGGACATAGATTATTCTACTTTACTGCAGCAAATACCTTTTCTTGTCTGGAAAAACTTTAGGGGGTCAGAACATGGAACGGCATGATTGGGGAGTAGTCCAAGGTAAGCCGGTGGAAAGGTTTATTCTGGGGCAGGCTGGCAAGATACAGATGGGAATCACCAATTATGGAGCTGCGATTACAAGTCTTTGGGCACCTGATCGCCAGGGTAACCTAGGGGATGTTGTCCTTGGTTATGATTCACTTCAAGCTTATAAGGAATGTACTCGGTCCCTTGGGGTAATTGTAGGACGCCACGCGAATCGCATCGAGGGGGCTAGTTTTTCCCTTAATGGTCGGACATACCAATTAGCTGCCAACAATGGACCCAATCATATTCATGGGGGTCCTCGCGGTTTTGGTAAAGCAATTTGGCGACCCACTGTAGTGAAGGGACGGGATGGGGACGCTTTACAATTAAGCTACTTCAGTCCCCATGGGGAAGAGGGTTACCCCGGCAATTTACAGGTACGGGTTACCTACGATCTCACCCAAGAGGGTGATTTGTGGATTGATTACTGGGCCCAGACTGATCAGGATACGGTGGTGAATTTGACTAACCACGCTTATTTCAACCTCGCCGGGTACGGCCTTATTTTAGATCACAAACTTCAGTTGTTTGCGGACTTTTACACTCCCATCAATGAACAATCTTTACCCATTGGAGAAATTCGGATGGTGGAGAACACCCCTTTAGATTTTCGCACTCTCACCCCTATTGGGGCTATGATTGATACAGACCACGAGCAACTACGCTTTGGGCAAGGTTATGATCATAATTGGGTGATCCGAGAAGAAAAACAAGGGCTCAACCAAGCGGCCCGAGTGGAGCATCAAGCTAGTGGACGGGTGCTCGAGGTATTTACCACCAAGCCGGGGATCCAGTTTTACAGTGGCAATTTTTTAGACGGAATCCAAGGTAAGGGTGGGATTAGCTACCCTAAACGGAGTGGCTTTTGTTTAGAAACCCAATATTTCCCCAATAGTCTGCGTTATTCCCATTTTCCCTCTGCCATTTTGCAAGCTGGTGAAATTTATGCCCATAGTACCATGTATCGCTTTTCAGTACTTGACTAGAAAGGTGGGAAAGTGTTATGAAACTACAATTCTTAGGTGCTGCAGAAACCACTAGTGGTTCTTGTTATCTTTTAAGTTTCAATGACTATCAAGTCTTGATTGATTGTGGCCTCTTCCAAGGTCCTGAAGAATTAAAACAGCGCAACTATGGTGATTTTCCCTTTATTCCAGGTGAGATTGATGCGGTTATTTTAACCCATGCCCACATTGATCATAGTGGACTTTTACCTAAATTAGTGAAGCATGGTTTTAAAGGTCCTATTTATGCTACGGGAGTAACTGCGGATCTTTGTTCAATCATGTTGAAAGACTCTGCCTACATTCAAGAAACTGAGGTGGAACGGAAAAATCGTAAATTACTGCGGCGGGGTCAAAAACCCCTCACCCCTATTTATACGGTGGCAGATGCAGAGAAAACGATGAATCATTTCCGCCACATGGTTTATGACGAGGAAGTCACTATTCTGCCCAACTTGCGCCTCCGCCTAAGGGATGCAGGGCATATTCTTGGTGCCGCCATCGTAGAGTTATGGATGACAGAAGGGGATCAGACTACGAAGTTTGTTTTTTCGGGAGATCTAGGCAATCTCAAGCAACCTATTGTCCAGGATCCTACGTTTATTTCTGCTGCGGATGTGGTGATTATTGAATCCACTTATGGTACGCGACTACATGAGGATCGGGATGTTCGTTTTGATCGTTTAGCACAAGTGGTAAATGAAACTATGGAACGAGGTGGTAATCTGCTCATTCCCGCCTTTGCCCTTGGGCGCACCCAGGATTTGCTATACGCGCTTAGGATTCTACAAGATCAAGGTGATATCCCTCGCCTTAAAGTGTTTATTGATAGTCCCTTAGCTGTGGCCGCTACAGAAGTATTTCAAAAACACGCCCAAGTTTTCGATTTTGAAACTAGAACAATGTTAAGGGAAGGGAGATCACCTTTCCAATTCCCTGGTTTGCAATATACCGAAAGTGTGCAAGAGTCTATGGCTCTAAACTCCATTCGGGGCGGTGCTGTGATTATTGCTGCTAGTGGCATGGCTGATGCAGGGAGGATTAAGCACCATTTAAGGCATAATC
>JAAZLB010000413.1 GCA_012799535.1 Bacillota bacterium
AATGACCGAAGAATTGTCACCTCTCACTAGTTTTATTTTGCCAGGTGGGGTTGATACTGCCGCGGCACTACATTGTGCCAGAAGTGTTTGTCGCCGGGCAGAACGGCAGGTAACCAAGCTAGACTTTAACGAATATCCCTTAGGGGATATGATTCTACCCTTCATCAATAGGTTAAGCGACTATTTATTCACCGCTGCTAGGTTTGCTAATTATCAGAAGGGCTTTACGGATCGTCCAGCAAAAGAGACTAATCCTAAGACCTCCTCATAAAGCCTCAAGGTTTTTTCAGCCATTTCGGCACTTGAGAGCATAGTTTTGGCATAATGTCTGCTCCAGTCTTGCAGATTTTTAAGGCGTGAAGGGGACTTTAATAGTTTTTGCAGATCCTTTTCCACAAAAGAAAGGGGGAAGCGGGCTAAATTACCACTAAAATCGAAATCTGGGGAGGATACTAATTGGGGGGAAACCACTCCATCGTAAGCCTGTTGCATAAGGAGGACCGCATTTCCACAACTAAGAGCTTCTCTTGCGGTCCGTCCACAACCGACTACTATTCCCGCCTGTTGTAATCGGGGGACCAGATCCACTTGCCAAGAGACGAAGTTGGTCCCCGGCAAGCTTGGGTTCCAATCTGAAATAATAGTAAGGGGTTGGCTCGTGATATTCTTATGTGCCTTAATAAGCTCTTGGAGGGCGGGGATTCTTTTTTCTTCGAGACGTCCTACATACACTACTTTTTTTCTCTTCGATTTATTTTCCTGGTGAGGGCTAAAATGTTCCGGGTCGATTCCATTGGGAATGATTACTACCTTTTCGTAATAATCTTCCAATTCCTTGGCAACCTTAGGGCCGATGGCAATAATAGCGGAGGCCAGCTTAAATTGGGTGCGGTATCTAGGATGTTGAAAACCAAGACCGTGGCAAGTTAAGACATAGGGAAGGCCCAAACGTATGGCTAGATACTGGGTGTTTTTAAACAAGGTAGAGCTTTGACAGTGAATCAAATCCGGTTGCCATTTTAGAGCCTTAGCAAATAGTTGGTTAAGATCTCTCTCTTGGGAAAAAGAAATCTTATTAGCTAATAATTGGGGGGCGTAATGACTTTTAAATAGTTTGCTGTAGATAGTTCCAAAGGCTAGATGGATATCAACTCCAAGCTTGCGAAGTTGTTTAGTTAATTCTAGAACGTGGGTGGTTTGACCACTCAGGAAAAAATCACTTAGCATTAGTACGCGCATGGCCAGTTCCCTCCTTATAGATTATCTTTTGATTAATTTATGCAAAAAAGTTCAGGTGTTGAACTTCAAGACCAAAAAGTAAAGGTGTGTGAGTAGTATAGCTATTCTGGTTGGGCTCTTTGGTGGATTAGGTATATTTTTGCTTGGGATGCAACTGATGGCGGAAGGGCTACAAAAAGCTGCAGGTGAACGCATGCGGCGCATTTTAGAATTGTTTACCTCCAGGCCTTCCACTGCAATCCTTACTGGTGCCTTAGTCACTGCTCTTTTGCAATCTAGTTCTACTACCACAGTGATGATTGTAGGTTTTGTCAATTCAGGTCTTATGACTCTCACACAAGCGGCGGGAACAATCATGGGGGCTAATATTGGGACCACGATTACTGCCCAGATCGTATCTTTTGATATTTACAGTCTATCCCTGCCTTTAATTGGAATTGGTGCCTTACTCTACTTCTTCTCTAGAAAAAAACTCCGGCGTCATGTAGGACTAAGTCTATTGGGTTTTGGCCTCTTGCTTCTTGGACTCTCCACTATGAGCGGTTCAGTTAACCCTTTGCGGGATTATCCACCATTTTTGCAACTTTTGGTTACTTTAGGTGAAAATCCTTTATTAGGAATTCTGGCCGGAACCTTATTTACAGTGGTGGTGCAAAGTTCCAGTGCTACAACGGGTCTGGTTATTGCCTTTTCATGGCAAGGCGTTATTTCACTACCTGCTGGTTTAGCTCTCATTGTAGGAGCTAACTTGGGCACTTGTATTACTGTGATCTTAGCCTCCTTTGGCACCTCTGTGGCAGCAAAAAGGGCTGCCTTTAGTCATGTGCTTTTTAATCTTTTTGGTGTGGTGCTCTTTATTATTTTACGAGTTCCCTTTACTAAGTTAGTCGTTCTCACCGGCAACTCGGTGG
>JAAZLB010000414.1 GCA_012799535.1 Bacillota bacterium
TCCTAATTGCCGGGACCTACACCCCTGTGTTGTATTTCGGTTTAGAAGGGGTATGGCGCTGGGCTACCCTCATAACCATTTGGGCTCTGTCTACCCTTGGTGCGGTGTTAAAAGTGTGGTTAGTTGGTTTACCACGCATGGTTACTGCTGGCTTTTATCTTCTTTTGGGCTGGTTGGCGGTAATCCCTTTTGGTCAATTGATTCAAACTTTAGGCAAACCCGCTTTGATATTAATGGTGGCTGGGGGACTCGCCTATACTATTGGAGCCATCATCTACGCCACGAAGATCTTTGATTTTTTTCCCAAACGCTTTGGTTTTCATGAGATTTTCCATATCTTCATTGGCTTAGGTACTGTTTTACACTTTATTATGATTTACGGCTTTGTCATGTAGGTGTGAGCCATGAACAAGAAGTTGTTGGTTTTCTTACTGCTAGTATCACTAGTCTATCCCAGCACTGGGCTAGCCCAAAGCAAAGAACAACAACTAAATGCTACCCGCAAGGTGTTGCTGGAGCAATTAGAAGAAACACCAGGACATGTAGAACTACTTTGTGAGTTAGCTGAGGTATATTTCTATTTAGGAGACTGGTTGGATCAACAACAGCAGCTGCTTGCTTGGGAAAAGGGAGTGGGCTATGCCCAGAGGGCTGTAGAATTAAATCCCCAATCCCCAGATGCCCATTACTGGATTGCTGCATTATCAGGCAAGATCGGCAATGCCCGGGGTATCTTGCAATCCTTACTTTTAGTCAATACAATGTTTGAACACCTAGAGATAACATTGGATTTAGATCCCAATTATGCCTGGGCTTATTTCGTCCTCAGTCATCTCTATTGGGAATTACCCCCCAAGCCCCTTGGTAAGGGGGATCGTCAGCAAGCCTTGAATTGTGCCCGGAAGGCTTGGGAATTAGACCCAACTGAACCAGAATTTAGTGTTCACTATGCAAAGTTGTTAGTAAAACAACGGCAATCTGACCAAGCACGCCAGGTGTTAGAGCAGGCTTTGGCTTATCCCCACACCCAGTGGACTATTCCTTTGCGGTCCGAGGCAGAGGAGTTACTTGCTAGTTTAGTTACTAGAAGATGAGGAGAGTGATTGATGGCTAGTTATGGAGGAGTTATCTTAGTTCTTTTGATTAACTTTTTCTATCACATCATGAACCAAATGTTTGTCCCGACTTTGCCCCTGTATATTACCCAATTAGGTGGGGGAGAAGTGGTGGTGGGGGTGCTAGTGGGTCTATTGTCTTTAGGTGCGGTGCTAGGCAAAGTTTATTTTGGGAAGCTGGCTACTCGCACTTCAAATCTATTAGTGTTACGGGTAGGACTAGTGGTGGCTACCGGTGTTTTATTCTTGTATTTGCCCTTTTGGGGTTTTGGCTTCTTAGCTCTAGTTCGCTTATTACAAAGTATTGGATTAGCGGGTTTTATCACTGGTGGTCAAGGGTTGCTGGCAGCCTATAGTAAACCTAGTAATCGTGGTCTATTCTTCGGTATTTTTGCCGCTACAATTGGTCTGGGCATGATGGTAGGTCCCTTATTTGGTAGCTATTTAATGGAGAACCTTGGCTTTTCTGCCCTCTTCTTAGGTGCTAGTGCAGTTGTTGGTGTTGCTATGCTTTTAAGTTTTTTAATCCCTAGTGAGCCTAAAGAGACGAGGGCAAACCGTGTAGATTATGAACCACATCCACCTTGGCAAAACCGTAGCCTAGTAATTATTAGCATAAGCATGTTTTTTGGGGCCACGGTGCAAGGTGCCACCATGAGTATGCTCACCCTCCACGCTTTAGATGTGGGAATCACCAACTCCGCTCTGTTCTTTGCCCTTTTCGCCCTCATGTTTACAGTAGGCGGTGCAGTCTCGGGTCATTTAAGTGACAAATGGGGAAGGGGAGCCTTGGTTATTCCTGGCTTTTTCGCCCTGATCATAGGACTATTAGCTTTAGCAAACCTACAGAATATGACCACCTTAGTTATTGGAGGCTTGTGTACTGGTTTAGGTCTTGGTTTTGTGAACGCGGTGTTATTAGCCATGGTCCCTGATTATAGTGTGAATTCAGAGGATATGCCAAATGATCTAGCCTTTTTTAGCAATGCCTTTGATGCTGGTGTAGTCATGGGATCCCTAGGTTTAGGTTGGGTAGCCGCCCGTTCCTTTAATACTTTCTGGTTAGTTGTTGCTGGCTTAAATGTCGTAGGCTTGCTTATTTTTGCTCGCCATAATCCGGAAAAGCAACACCAATCAGTTCAACAAGAAGTAGGGCAAAAAAGCTAGTCCGCGGAAGACTAGCTTTCTTTTTTATACTCCATTTTCCAAAAACTGATTGGTGTAAAGGCGGTAGTAATAGCCCTGTAAGGCCATGAGCTCTGTATGGGTGCCCTGTTCTTGTACTTGCCCATCTCGAATGACTAAAATTAGATCCGCAGAACGAACTGTAGAAAGTCTATGGGCAATGATAAAACTAGTCCGCCCAGCTAAAACCGTTTGGATAGCATCTTGAATGAGCATTTCTGTTTCTGTATCAATAGATGAAGTAGCTTCATCTAAGACAAAGATACGTGGGTTTGCTAGAATTGCCCGGGCAAAGGAAATCAATTGCTTTTCTCCTGTGGACAAAAGTCCACCACCTTCACCTACCTCCGTTTGGTAACCCTTCGGTAGCTTCAAGATAAAGTCATGGGCATTTACTAGCTTCGCCGCTTCCCAGACCTCTTCATCTGTGGCTTGAAGATTTCCGTAGCGAATGTTTTCGAGAATTGTTCCAGAAAATAGTTGGGGGCTTTGTAAGACGTAGCCAAGACTACTTTGCAACCAAGCAAGGGGCCTTTCCCGGTAATCCACTCCATCAATGAGTACGCGCCCACTAGTTGGTTCGTAAAAGCGACAAGCTAGATTAACAATGGTACTTTTACCTGATCCCGTTTCACCAACTAGAGCTACTGTTTGCCCTGGCTTTACTAGTAAATTAAAGTTTTCTAAGACTGGTTCTTGGGGGTTGTAGGCAAAGGAAACGTTATCGAATTGGATGGTACCTTGAATGGGAGGCCAATCTCCTTTAATTCCTGGTAAGTCTTGAATTTCTGGTTCTGTATTCAATAGACTTAACACCCGTTCTCCTGAGGCGTGGGCCATTTGCAGTTCTGCCAACACTCGGGCGATTTCCCGTACTGGCTCGAAAAACTGAACGGTAAAGGAGATAAAGGCCACTAAAACTCCATAGGAAATGGTGCCTGCCCAGACTCCGCTACCACCAGCCCACAAGGTGAGGGCTGTGCCTACACTGGCTAGGACTAAGACGATAGGTAAAAAGAGGGCGGAAAAGGTGGCAGCGCGAATTCCTGCCATTTTAAGTCCAGTTGTGAGGACTTGGAATTCCTCGAGATTTTTCTCTTCCCGACTAAGGATTTTAGTTGTAGTAGCCCCCATGATTCCCTCATTGAAAGCTCCAGTAATTTGAGAATTAACCTTTCTCACCTCTCGGTAAGAACGGAGGATTTGTTTTTGAAAATAGCTACTTATAACGGCCAACACAGGTAAGACTGCAATGGTCAAAA
>JAAZLB010000415.1 GCA_012799535.1 Bacillota bacterium
AATCAGAAGGAAGTGCTCTTAGTTAGAAAAGCCGTTGAAAAAGGAGTAGAAGTGCCTAAGGCTAATCGAACCTCGTTTGAGGAAATTGTTAATTACCTTCAAGACCATATCTAAGGCATAAAAAAGAGGGAGTCCACGGATCCTCGTTGGGTCTGTGACTCCCCTTTTGATTAATCTAAAATGACCCCATGTTGTTTTAAAGTCGCCTGTAATTGGTCGATGGGAATTTCCGTGGCAGTTAAGCCTGTTTCCACAGCGAGGGCGGCAGCAGTGCCAGCCGCTTGACCAGTGACAAAGCAGGTGGGCATGACCCTAGTGGAAGCATGGGCCTTGTGGGTTGTGGAGATACAACGACCAGCCACCCACAAATTACGCGAGCCTTTCGGAACCAAGCAACCGTAGGGAATACCATAGGGATGTTTGTTATCGTAAAATTCCAACCCTGCATCATCCGGCGAATGAATATCGATGGGGAAGGCACCCAAACCAATCCGATCTGGACTTAAGGTACCTGCTAAGATGTCCTTGGTGGTGAGATAGTATTCTCCCACTGCCCTTCTGGTTTCGCGCAATCCTACTTGCGTAGCTACTTGGATAAGGTTTGAATCTGCGAAACCCGGTATGTACTTCTTCAAAAACTGAAAGGTCTGCAGCACTTGCTGACGCCCTTGGATTTCTGCCCGTGACCAATCTTCCCAATTTTCCACGTCCACACTAGGTAACCTAGTCATGTTCACTGTAACCTCACCGGGAATCACTCCAGAAAAGAGAAGTACTCGATCCCGCGGTACAGAGAAATCCCCCTTCTGCGCTGCTTCTTCTACTAGTTTAAAGAAACCTGATACAGCAAGGGCAGAAAAGCCGTCCACACTATCAGTTTTGCGATCTAGAACAAACTGATCTGGATGGTCGTTCATGTAAGTGCGCACCGCCCCAAAGTCCACATTACCAACCCTAAAGATTAGGGAGGCAGGCTGGGGTGTTCCATCTTCCCGCCCTGATTTATAAGGAAACCCTGCAAAACAAATTAGATCTCCATCGCCTGTACAATCAACGAAAGCTTTGGCTTTAATAGTGAATTGGCCACTTTTGGAGTAACCGTGAACAGCCACAAGTTCTTCTTCCCCTTTTACAACCTCAGTTACTAAAGAATGGTAGAGAATGGTGACCCCGCTTTCTAACAGCATTTGTTCCGCTTCAATTTTTATGAATTCTGGGTGGAAAGGGGTAACGGTGGAGGTGAAGCCAATGGGATCCGGGATATGTCCTGGACTAGCATCGTATTTACGCAAACGCTGAATTAACTCATCACCGATACCCGCGATTACTTGCCGGCTTCCGCTATGGAAAGTCATCATTGGTGCCACCAAGGCGACAGTACTCCATCCACCTAAAAAACCGTACCGTTCTACTAAGATTACCTTTTTGCCCAAACGGGCAGAGGCCACACTAGCGCCAATACCCGCAGGGCCTCCACCTACCACTAGAACATCACACTCGCGAATCATCGATTAGTCCTCGTTTCTATCAATCGCTTGGCGGAATTCTTTAATGGCTATATAAACATTTTCTGGTTCCTTACCAGTAACAACCGCACCTAACATCACACCTTGCACCCCGGCCTTGATTAGACTAGGTAAGTCAGAAGGTGTTAATTTACGTTGAGTCGGCACTAAAAGTGGTAAGCCAAATTGTGTTAACGCATTATACCGACCTAAGTCTCTCAAGTTTAGAGGCTCACCGTAGCCATTGGGATCGATGATGGAGGTTTCGATAACATCTACGCCCCATTTAGCCCAGTTTTGCAGTTCAAAACTAGAGTAAGTATAATCTGGGGCCACCATTTTTTCAATTCCCGGGATGGACAAAATCTCTGGAGAGCAATGGTGTGCGTAAAAGGAAACAAAGGTAAAGCCCATCTCTTTTAGGGGATAGATCTCTTCTGGTTTAATAACTCTGCCACCTCCAGGAACTATGCCTACGCATTTATCACCTGCAAGTTTGAGAATATCTGTCAAAACTCCCCATTCATCTTCTAGGCTTCCAAAATGGGTACCACTAGCGTGGTGGTGCACACTAATGTGTACCTTAATAGCATCTGCTCCTGCGGCTAGGGCCGCTTCTGCTAATTCTATTTTGTTTTCAGGTAGGCTATAAACTAAGGTTAATTTAGGCTTTGCTAGTTCGGCTCGAAATGATTTCATGTTTTCAACTCCCTTTGTAATTGTACCTGTACCTTAACTTCGAAAATTCGGGGCCACGGTAGACTTGCCGTGACTACCACCGATGGTAGGTTGTACTGTTTTAGATAATCGTCAGCCCAACTTTGTAAGCGTTCTTGTACTAAAGTATTGAGCCATTCCCAACCTTCGGAGTTAAGCTGGTGTCTTGTGCCCCATTGGGGGTTCTGTAATATAAGCTCACCTAGTTCGTCTCTGATAATCTTTTGATAGGCATAATCGTCTAAAAACCTTTCCACCAGGAATTCTATCTGGGCTTTTTTATCTAGATTTCCCGTCGATTTAGCTATGTTGTAGATAATCCCATGGGCTAAGGCGGTTCCAATCGTGTTGCCCGCGGTATTCCAACCGGCATAGCTAGCTAAGAGGGTACTATCT
>JAAZLB010000067.1 GCA_012799535.1 Bacillota bacterium
TGGCGCCCAAGAATACCTAGGGCGATTGGTAAATCAAACAATGCCCCATCTTTCCTGTAATGGGCGGGAGCTAAGTTAACAATAACTTTTTGAGACGGGAATTTATAGCCAGAATTATGTAAGGCTGAACGGACCCGTTCTCGGCTTTCCCGGACGGTGGCACTTGGCAAGCCCACAATTTCAAAACCAGGTAGACCTGGACGTACATCCACTTCAACCTCAATCAAGAATCCTTCAATTCCAGCAACGACTCCACTTTTTACTGTAATCATGAAAAACCTCCTTGACTAAATATCAGAATATTGCTATATTTGACACAAGTGGAAAAAATCCTCCCTAACATAGAACTGACCTTTCCTCGGAATGCTACTAAGGAAGAAGCAAGATGAGGGGGGTAATTTATTGCAGTTTGAACTTGGCACTACCCGGATCTTTCCTTGTCCCATCTGTAAGGTGGATACACCACATACAGTTAAAGCCCGCAAAGGAGAGATGTATGGCATTATTTGTACTAATTGCCTAGGTGGGGCAGTAGTAAGTGATTTGGATCTCCGCATCTATCAAATCAAATGGGAGGAAGAGTTGCAGGCCATTTTAGATAGCCTAATTGAGCATCCCTTTGGAGATGAAGACTAGTTGGGAGGGTAATCATGAAATGGAGTTCTAGAGAATACCTAATCGCTTTTAACATGGTTCCTGGAATAGGAGGTCGTAGACTTCAAGCGCTCTGGCGACACTTCGGTTCTCTCGCCAAAGCTTGGTGTGCTAGCCCGGAAGCACTCTTAGCAGTAGAAGGCTTCGGCCCTAAGACGGTAGAAATGTTTGTCCGAGCCCGGGCCAGTATCTGTCCCCTCGAAGAAGAGAGGTGGGCTAAGGCATTGAATGCCCAGATTATTACTATGAAAGATGGGGAGTATCCCCAGTATCTGCACCGGTTGGCAGTACCCCCACCAGTTTTATATGTAAGGGGTACTTTGCCTGTAGAGCCAGGAATTGCGATTGTAGGGACAAGGCGACCTTCTAGGGTGGGCATTGCCCAAGCTAGAGAGTTTACTAAACATCTCGTGGCCCAAGGCGAGGTGATCGTTAGTGGTTTGGCTCGGGGAGTTGACTATTTTGCCCATGAAACTACTTTACTTAGCCAGGGAAGGACTGTGGCTGTTTTAGGTTCTAATCTAGGTAACCTGTACCCAAGTGAACACCGTGGTTTGGTTGAGCGAATTGTACAGCAAGGTGCAGTGGTAAGCGAGTTTTCTAGCCGTTGCCCAACTGTACCTGGCAACTTTCCCCGGAGAAATCGTATTATTGCAGGTTTTTCTAAGGGGGTCTTGGTAGTACAGGCCGGGGCAAAGTCTGGTGCTTTGGGCACTTCAGATTGGGCATTAGAACTAGGGCTTGATGTGTGGGCTATTCCAGGTGAAATTAGCGATCCTCTACGGGCAGGCACCAACAACCTAATCAAACAAGGTGCCCATTTAGTTACAAGTCCACAAGATCTTGGGGTTGCAAAAAGTTTAGGAGATAACCACCCTTTAACCGTTGCTAAGCTTTTTAAAGAGGGTCTGCATGTAAACGAAATAGCCCTGAGGCTAAACCGACCAGTAGCAGAGATTATGGCAGAAATCTCCCTTTTACAAGTGGCGGGATTGGGGGATTAACCGTAACTCATCAAGGCATTTGCTTGCATAATAATCCCAGAACTACTATAATAATGATGATTCCGCAACGGAAATGAGAGATTTAGTTTGAGTACAAATAAGCTAAGACAATTTGCGTTAGCCATGAAGATGTTGACCCAAAGGGATAATTTACACGACGCCTTATTAGAGCTAGGGCTTTCCCCTCGAGAACTACAGAGTGTGTTAGAGGTAATTCTAGCGGAACAGCAAGAACTTGAACTGACAACTTTTGAGCCTGGTACAACTGTGAGTGGGCGTGTTTTCAGCCCATGGGAGCGACTTATTTTGTCTACAGAAGCCCAAA
>JAAZLB010000416.1 GCA_012799535.1 Bacillota bacterium
ATTACTGACAAGTCAGCCTATCCAGTCTGGGAAGTTTGTGCCAAATACAATATCCCTGTTTTGATTCATTTCGGAATCTTAGGCGCCGCCGGTGGTACCGCATTCAACCAGAATATCAACCCCGAAATCTTAGAACAAGTAGCGAAAGACTTCCCGGACGTGAACTTCATCATCCCCCACTTCGGTTGTGGACACCCAAGAGAACTACTGTTTTTAGGCTGGGTTTGTGAGAATGTCTATGTAGATACCTCCGGTTCAAATCAATGGATGCGTTGGATGCCCTATCCCTTCACCGTTGATTTGGCCTTTCAGAAGTTCTATCAGACCTTCGGACCTGAAAGGATTATCTTCGGAACCGATTCGTCGGCATTTCCTAGAGGTTTTGTCATGGATTACTTAAAAGAACAAAACAAAGCAGTTCGGTTTTTGGGGATTTCCGATGCGGATGCCCAATTGATTTTTGCAGGCAACATCTTAAGGCTACTCAATATTAGCGAATAGGAGGGATTGTCATGAAGGATCTAACTAGGTTCCCCTCTCCCATTTATCAAGAAACTGTTTTGGAACCCATTTTCGAAGCATTTAAAGAAAACTATTATGACGAGATGATGGCCATTAATTACGCCCATGCTGTTATCTTAGTTGAACAGGGCATCATAACCAAGGAGGAAGGGCAACAAATCGTGGGCGCCCTCCAAGAAATTGAACAGCAACTTGTTCCCGAGAGTCTAGAATACACTGGTGAATACGAGGACCTGTTTTTCTATATTGAAAAACAGCTTATTAGTAAGCTAGGGATGGAGGTTGCAGGAAAACTTCATACTGGACGCAGCCGTAATGACATCAATATTACCCTTTTCAAAATGAAAACCAAACAACACTTGTTCGCACTGCTCAATGAAGTTGTAGCCTTACAAGAGACCCTTTTGCAAATTGCCGAGGACAATAAAGAAACACTAGTGATTGCATATACCCATGGCCAACCTGCCCAACCTACCACATTCGGCCATTATCTAGGTGCCTTAATCGAGATTTTAGGAAGGGATCTAGATCGCTTACTCAACGCGTACTCAACAACAGATCAATGTAGTATGGGAGCAGCGGCCATTACCACCTCCGGATTTCCCCTCAATCGAGAGAAGATTGCTACCCTTTTAGGATTTTCCCAAGCTCAAGAAAACTCCTACGGTTGCATTGCCGCAGTGGATTACCTTATGGAAGTGTATAGTGCTTTAAGAATCTTGTTTATTAACCTTGGGCGCTTCGCCCAAGATCTAGATTTTTGGACATCCTTTGAAATTGGCCATCTTTATGTGCCTAACGAGTTTGTCCAGGTAAGTTCTATAATGCCTCAAAAGCGTAATCCTGTGGCGATTGAACACATCCGTATTCAAGCCTCCATCGTGGTCGGCCTTTGTGATACTATGGTTAGCTCCATGCGCAACACGCCTTTTGCGGATATGAATGATGCGGAGGATCCTATTCAGGTTGTGGGTTTCGATGCATTCAATAAAGCGCGACGCTGTCTAAAATTAGTTAAAGGATTTGTGGCCGGATTGCAGGTGGATGAAGCCAAAGTAAAAAAGCATATGGCTGAAAGCTTCGTAACCATCACCGAATTAGCAGATTCCCTCGTTAGAGAGGAAAACATTAGCTTTAGGGCAGCCCATGAAGTTGCTAGCATCTTAGTACGTAACCTAATTGCCGAAGGGAAAAATCTCCGTTCCGTTAAATACGGACAATTTGAGGCCTATTTCCAAGAAGTGACTGGTCGCAAACCACATATCTCCCCTGCCAAACTTGCAGAAGTATTGGATCCCACTTACTTTGTCCAGGTAAGAAATTGCCAGGGAGGCCCGGCCCTACCCGCTTTAAAGGCGAGTCTGAACAAATATCGTCGCAAACTAGATGATCATCAAGCTACAATTGAACGTTTAGCTCGCCAAGAACAAGGGGCCAAGAAACTGCTACAAACAGAAGTGCACACAGTGATTGGGATATGACTAGCAAGTATGTTAAGGGAGACTCCCAACTGATCAAGGAGCTCAATGCTGCATTAATCTTGGATATTGTGCGGGAAGCTGGGGAGATTTCTCGCATCGATATTGCTAAAAAAAGTAAACTTAGTCCTCCGGCCGTCTCTGTAATCATAGCCGAATTATTGGAAAGAGATTTACTTTTAGAGGTAGGAAAAGCCCCATCTACAGGGGGTAGACGCCCCAGACTTTTAACTTTCAATCCGCAAGCGGGGTATCTTGTTGGTGTTGATGTAGGCTCCACCAAGATGCTAGGTGGAGTAGTAGATTTAGGGGGCAACATCACTACTACGCTAGAGTGGCCCACCACTAAGTCAGAAGCACCTTTAGAACGCTTGAACAAGCTTATTCAAGAACTCATAACCAAATCTAACCTCAACCCCGAAAAATTTCTCGGTGTGGGTGTAGGTATCCCAGGTGTAGTAGATCCCCAAAACAAGGTAGCCACCTTTTCGCCTGGTGTAGGTTGGGACAATATCAACATTGCCCAAGAAGTGTCCCAAGCCATCGGACTTCCGGTCTGGACAGATAATGAAGCTAATGCAAAGGTACAAGGGGAGTTTTGGAAGGGCGAATTACAAGGAGTGCGTCAAGGGCTGTGCCTTACCATCGGTCATGGGATTGGAGTTGGTCTGCTTCTTAACGGAGAAGTGTATTTAGGAAAACAAGGAGCCGCTGGTGAAATTGGCTACTGGCTCCTGAACGATTCTAGACCCATTAGAAGACCTGAAGGATATGGTGAATTGGAGTCATACGCTGCTGGGGCAGGTATAGTAGCTCGTGCTCAAGCATATTTGGACGACCATCCTGAAGAAGAATCTATCCTGCGTATGGCGCCCTTCACTGCCAAGAGCGTTTTTGATGCAGCACGTGAAATGGATATTATTGCCCAAAAAATTGTCAATGAAACCACTAAAACACTAGGCATCGCCATCGCCAACTTATCTTCGTTATTAGATATTGAAACAGTAGTCTTGAGTGGAGGGATTACCCGTGCCGGTGATCTGATAAGACAACCCATCGAAAATGTGGTTAATACCCTTACACCTTATCCGCCGAAAATTGTCATTTCTGAACTCCAAGAAAGGGCTGGTATTTTAGGTGCGGCACACGGTTTTATGATTCAGAATCGAACCCACATTATTTATTCGGAGCTAGCAGTTTGAAGCATAAAAAGTCCACCAACTTAGGCAACTCTATGACGGTGGATTTTTTGTTCTCTATTTCGTGTTTCGCTAACCTTTCAATCCAGACAGCTACGAACCATATCAACCGCGAAAAGGAGCTGATGACGAACCACCAGCTCCTTTCATATTCCACATCTATTTCTTCACTAGAGCCAAATCTACTGGAACATACTCAGGTACCTCTTCACCCTTGAGATACTTCAGTGCTGCCTCTACTGCAATCTTACCCATTTCCCTTGGTTTTTGGGCTACTGTAGCGGCCATTCGTCCTTCTTCCACCGCCTTCACAGCATCATCGGTAGCATCGAAACCAACCACAATGATGTCGCGACCCGAGGCTCGAATAGCGGTTAATGCACCAAGAGCCATCTCATCATTATGTGCGAACACTGCATTAATTTCTGGTTGAGCCTGCAGAATGTTTTCCATTACGGACATTCCCCTAGCCCTATCAAATCCAGCTTCTTGTTTGGCCACTACCTTTATATCTCCATAAGAAGCGATAGCCGCATTAAAGCCAGTTCCCCGATCCCTAGCGGCGGAAGTACCAGGAATACCCTCCAGTTCTACAACCTTACCTCTACCCCCTAAAAGCTCAACAATAAATTCCCCAGCCATTTTACCACCGGCCACATTATCAGAGGCCACGTGAGACACAACTGTACCACCGTCCGCTCCCCGGTCAACAGTAATCACTGGTACACCCCCTTTGTTAGCAGCTCGAATCGCTGGAACAATGGCAGAAGAGTCTACCGGATTGATTACCAGAATATTCACGCCCCGACTAATTAAATCTTCTACACTAGAAAGTTGACGGTTAGCATCGTTTTGAGCATCTGTAGCGATGAGGGTTAAGCCTAATTGAGCTGCAGCCTCTTCAGCACCTTCTTTTAGGTCAACAAAAAACGGGTTGTTTAAGGTTGAGACAGAAAGACCCACCACATAGGATTGAGCGCTCACACTAGCTACACCAAGAACTAAGACAAGCAACACAACCAAAGCAGTTCGTTTCATTATTTCATCCTCCTCATGATGATGTTAATGCTGACCACCCCACTGACAGTTGTTTAGCTAACCACTCCCTTCTGCACGGAACCGGTGGCATAAAGTAACCGATCCAATAGTACTGCCATAAGAATCACAAGGCCCTTAGCTACATCTTGATAGAAGGGAGAAACGTTTAAGAGATTAAGCCCATTGGAAAGAACACCAATGATGAAAGCACCGATAATAGTTCCTCCAATATGACCTTGACCACCAGAAAGACTAGTCCCACCAAGAATTACTGCAGCAATCGCATCTAGTTCGTAACCGGAACCTGCCGTCGGTTGAGCGGAGATTAGGCGGGAGGTTAAAACCACTCCCGTAAGCCCAGCCATTAGACCAGAAAGAGTATAGATGCCAATTTTTACCCGTTCCACATTAATACCGCTTAAGCGACAAGCCTCTTCGTTACCACCAATAGCGTAAACCAAGCGCCCAAAGCGATGGTTTTTCAAGACAATATACATAAGCACATAAATTACCGCCATAATCACAACTGGAACCGGAACACCTCGAATATACCCCCCACCAATCGACTCGTAAATCTCATTGTTGACTAAAATCGGTCTACCCCCTGTGTAGACCAAGGTTAAACCGCGGGCTAAGGCCATAGTGGCTAAGGTCACAATAAATGGTGGTAGTTTAGGATGGGCGACCAAGACTCCATTAAAGGCCCCAAAAAGAGCACCCATGAATAAGCCCATCAAGATTCCTAGAAGCCAATTATTAGTGCTGGCTAAGAGACCCGCAGAAAGTGCTCCACTTAAAGCAATCACTGCCCCTACTGAAAGATCGATGCCTCCACTTAAGATCACCACTGTCATCCCAGCGGCCACTATTCCGTTAATAGTAACCTGCCTGGTTATAACCAGGAAATTGGATAAGGTCAGAAAGCGATCACTTAGAATTGAAATCACGATGATAATACACAAAAGAATGATCAACATACCATATTTTCTCAGTAGCTCAAGCAGAAACCGTTTTTTCATCTTGCTTCCCTCCCGTTGCGAAATACATAACCTGTTCTTGAGTGGTTTGGGTAGTATCTAAAGTGGCCCGGATTTCCCCATCATACATGACAACCAAACGATCACTCATCCCTAATAGTTCAGGTAGGTCAGAAGAAATCAACAGGACCGCTTTACCTAATTTAGTCAATTGGTTGATAATCTCATAAATGTCAACCTTAGCCCCCACATCAATACCCCGTGTGGGCTCACTCATAATGATCACATCGGGAGCGGTGTTAAGCCATTTGGCCAACACTACTTTCTGCTGATTACCACCACTGAGATATTCAGTTTTTTGAGTAGGAGTAGGGGTTCTAATCCCCAATTCCCGAATATATCTTTCGGCTATTTCTAGCTCTTGAATATGCTTCAAAAACCCCCCACGGTTTATCTGCTGTTCTAAAGAAGCTAGGCTAATATTCTCTACCACAGATTGGGATAAGACCAAACCTTCTTTCTTGCGATCTTCAGTGACCCAACCAAGAGAATGTTCAATAGCATCTTGAGGATTCATTATTTGGAC
>JAAZLB010000417.1 GCA_012799535.1 Bacillota bacterium
AAGTTAACATTCGTTCTGTCTTAGCTTGTCAAACCCGTTATGGCGTTTGTGTGCAATGTTACGGACGAGACTTAGCTTATGGTAGCTTAGTGGAAGTAGGCGAAGCTGTTGGTATCGTGGCAGCCCAGTCGATTGGTGAACCTGGAACACAGCTTACCATGAGAACGTTCCACACCGGTGGCGTTGCAGGGGACGATATTACCGCTGGTCTGCCTAGGGTGGAAGAACTCTTTGAAGCTAGAAAGCCAAAAGGGCAAGCCATTATTACTGAAATTGCCGGTACCATTAGTATCACTGAAAGTAAGGGTGTGCGTAAGGCAATTATTCAAGGACCAGAAGGTGAAAAATCTTACACTATTCCATATGGTGCCAGACTTCGGGTTCGAGATGGTAGTGAATTAGCTGCAGGGGATCGTATTACGGAAGGTTCCGTGAATCCCCACGATATTCTAGCAGTGCAAGGCCCCTTGGCAGTCCAAGAATACTTGGTGCAAGAAGTACAAGAAGTGTATCGTTCTCAAGGGGTAAACATCAATGATAAGCACATTGAGGTCATTGTTCGCCAGATGTTGAGAAAGGTAAAAATTGAAGATTCTGGTGACACCCTCATGCTTCCTGGTTCTTTAGTTGATATCTTTGATTTCGAAGAGGAAAACAATAAAGTAGTGGCCGAAGGTGGAACTCCCGCCCAAGCTAAACCAATCCTCTTAGGAATCACCAAAGCGTCCTTGGCCACAGAAAGCTTCCTCTCTGCAGCTTCTTTCCAAGAGACTACAAGGGTGCTCACAGAGGCTTCCATTAGAGGTCGGACAGATAAGCTGTTAGGTCTCAAGGAAAACGTGATTATTGGAAAGCTTATCCCGGCTGGAACTGGTATGTCCCGCTATCGGAATGTAGCCATAGAAGTGGAAGGGCAAGAACTTTTGGACGAGGAGACTGCCGATACTGAAATCGAACTCGTTTCCAGTTAGGTATATTTCATTTGGTTTGCAAGATTTTATTGACAGAGACAACACTCAATGATAAAATTAGCTAGTGTTACCCGCAGGGGGCTCTCCTCTGCGGGATCTCTTGAGTAAAGGGGGGGACCATTATGCCACATAGACTAGCCAATATGCCGGCTGTAGTCGGTGCAAAACAGACACTAAAGGCAATTCACGCTAGCCAAGTGGAGGTGGTTTTCCTTGCTCGGGATGCTGATGAGCATGTCACTGGTCCTATTCGCCGAGAGTGCGAAACTAGGGGGATCAACATAGTTGAAGTGGAATCCATGGCCGAGCTAGGCAAAGCCTGCTCTATTGAAGTGGGGGCCGCAGTAGCTAGTGTCATGAAGACCGCATCTAGTTAGATTGAAGGGAGGTTATCCATAGTGCCAACTATCAACCAATTGGTTAGGAAAGGTCGCAAAGCACAAAAAACTAAGAGTGGCGCCCCAGCGTTGGGTTATACTCAAAACACATTACGCGATGAAGTAATCTATAACGAAAAAGGTGCACCACAAAAGCGGGGTGTCTGTACCAGGGTTTACACTGCAACACCAAAGAAGCCTAACTCCGCTCTTCGTAAAGTAGCCCGTATTAGATTAACGAACGGTATAGAGGTGACTTCCTATATTCCTGGGGAAGGCCACAACCTACAAGAGCATAGCGTGGTCTTAATCCGTGGAGGCAGAATCAAGGACTTACCTGGTGTACGCTACCACGTAGTACGGGGAACATTAGATGCAGCCGGAGTCGCTGATAGACGCCAGGCTCGTTCCAAATATGGTACTAAAAGACCCAAGTAATTGAAGTTTGGGACTCTATGAACGAAGGGGTGAAGACCAATGCCAAGAAAAGGAAGTGTTCCTAAGAGGGATGTCATTCCTGATCCAGTATACAATAGCGAATTGGTAACTAAATTTATCAACGCCTTAATGCTCGATGGCAAACGGGGAATTGCCGAGTCCATCATGTACGGAGCCTTAGAAATAGCGGAAGAAAAAACCGGAACTGAGGCTATGGAAATTTTGGATCAGGCTATGAACAATGTTATGCCAGTAGTTGAAGTAAAACCTCGTCGGGTTGGTGGTGCTACCTACCAAGTGCCTGTAGAAGTAAGGGCAGACCGACGTCAAGCATTAGCGTTACGGTGGCTGGTTCAGTACGCCAGGCTCCGTGGAGAACACACAATGACCGAAAGATTAGCGGCTGAATTAATGGATGCAGCCAATAATCAAGGCGGTGCTGTAAGAAAGAAAGAAGACACTCACCGGATGGCTGAAGCTAACAAAGCTTTTGCCCATTACCGTTGGTAGAGCCTTCGGGCAGGTGGGTTTAACTCGGCTAGGGGGAGTAATAAAGTGGGTAGAGAGTTTTCAATTGAAAACACTAGAAATATAGGAATTATGGCACATATAGACGCAGGTAAAACCACAACCACTGAGAGAATCCTCTTCTACACCGGGAAAGTTCATAAGATAGGCGAAACACACGATGGCGGGGCAACCATGGACTGGATGGCTCAAGAGCGTGAGAGAGGTATTACAATCACCTCAGCCGCAACAACCTGTCACTGGAAGGGTCATAGAATTAACATTATTGACACGCCCGGGCACGTGGACTTTACTGTGGAAGTTGAGCGTTCTTTACGAGTGCTAGACGGAGCAGTTGCAGTATTCTGCTCTGTGGGTGGGGTTGAACCGCAATCCGAGACAGTATGGCGTCAGGCAGATAAGTACAATGTACCTCGCTTGGCCTATGTCAACAAGATGGATCGAGTGGGGGCGGACTTCCAACGGGGTCTAGATATGATTGCAGATCGCCTAGGGGCGAATCCTGTACCCATTCAGTGGCCCATTGGTGCTGAGGACACGTTCCGCGGAATTGTGGACTTGGTGGAAATGAAGGCCCATATCTATGTGGATGATCTCGGTACTTCGGAAGAGGGGGAAATCCCAGAAGAAATTCGGGATGATGTGGAATTTGCTCGTCAGCTCTTGTTAGAAAAAGTAGCGGAGACTGACGATGATCTTACCTTGAAGTATCTTGAAGGGGAAGAAATTACCCCAGATGAAATCCGTAAAGCGCTTCGTGAAGCTTGCATTGATGTAAAGTTAATTCCTGTGCTTTGTGGTTCGTCGTTTAAAAATAAAGGAGTCCAACTTTTATTGGACGCTGTAGTGGATTATTTGCCTTCACCTAGTGATATTCCACCAGTAATAGGCACTAACCCAGACACTGGCGCACCAGAAGAGCGGGCCTTAAATGACAAGCAACCCTTTTCAGGTTTAGCCTTCAAAATCATGGCAGATCCTTATGTTGGTAAACTGGCATTTTTCCGGGTTTACTCTGGAACACTACGTTCCGGAAGTTACGTGCTCAACGTGAGTACCGGTCGGAGGGAACGGGTTGGTCGGATTTTATTAATGCATGCTAACCACCGTGAAGAGGTTAGTGAAGTGTATTCCGGGGATATTGCAGCTATTGTAGGTTTAAGGGATACATCCACCGGTGATAGTCTGGCCGATGAAAAACATCCTATTCTTTTGGAATCACTGGAATTTCCAGAACCAGTTATTAATTTGGCGGTAGAGCCGAAATCCAAGGCGGATCAAGACAAATTAGGTGTAGCCTTGCAGCGCTTAGCTGAAGAGGATCCAACCTTCAAAGTCTTCACCGATGAGGAAACAGGTCAAACCATTATTGCCGGTATGGGCGAACTTCACCTCGAAGTTATTGTAGACCGCCTCCTCAGGGAGTTTAAGGTAGAAGCCAATATCGGAAAACCACAAGTCGCCTATCGCGAAACCATCACTCAGGCAGTTAGCTCCGAAGGGAAGTTTGTGCGTCAAAGTGGTGGACGTGGACAATACGGACACGTAGTTTTGGAGGTTGAACCTAACGAACCTGGTGCAGGATTCGAGTTCACCAACAAGATTGTGGGCGGTGTGGTACCACGGGAATATATCGGTCCAGTTGAACAAGGTGTAAAAGAGGCCATGCTTACTGGTGTAGTTGCTGGATATCCCATGGTAGACGTGAAAGTGACCATTGTAGATGGTTCTTATCACGAAGTTGACTCTTCTGAAATGGCCTTCAAAATCGCAGGCTCTATTGGATTCAAAGAAGCTTGCAAGAAGGCAAACCCTGTTTTACTAGAACCTATGATGAAATTAGAGGTGGTAACACCTGAAGAGTTTATGGGTGATGTAATGGGTGATATTAACTCGAGAAGAGGCAGAATCGAAGGTATGGAACAACGGGGTAATACCCAGGTTGTAAAAGGTGTTGTACCTCTATCTGAAATGTTTGGTTATGCCACCGTTTTACGGTCCCTAACCCAAGGTCGGGCACAACACACAATGAGTTTTGCTTTCTACGAACAGGTTCCCCGCACCTTGGCGGAGGAAATTAAAAGTTCGGTCGGTATGTAACAATAAATTTTATTCCTGAAAATGAGGAGGAAGACAAATGGCTAAACAAAAGTTTGAAAGAACCAAACCCCACGTAAACGTGGGTACTGTAGGTCACGTTGACCACGGTAAGACCACCACTACCGCAGCAATCACCATGTTGCTCGGTCGTAACAACAAAGAG
>JAAZLB010000418.1 GCA_012799535.1 Bacillota bacterium
ATGGATACAGCCCGATCGGTTTCAGGCATATAGAGGACTAAAAATCCTTCTCCACCTAAGCCTGATGCGTTAGGTTCGACCACACCAATAGCAAAAGCGGTGGCTACAGCTGCGTCTACAGCATTTCCGCCAGCTTTGAGAATATCAACTCCCGCTTGTGCTGCTAAGGGACTTGCCGCGGCTACCATACCGTTTTCTGCACGAACTTCATCGAGAATTGTAGCTGCGATTCCAACTTGAGCAAAACTGACAACAAAAACAACCATCAAAGTCAACAACAACGAAGATCTTTTAAATCTGTTCTTGGACACTAATAAAGCCCTCCTGTCGATTTAAATGTGTGTTGCTTATCTTAAATAAGAACCAAGGCCATTTTGAACAAGCTCGTCGTACGTGGGTAATCCTGTCCATACTGGTCTTTCGCCCAAAACCATTTCGTGTGCTACAAAGATTGCTTCAATGGTTGCTAATTGGGTTGCAGCCCGTTTAGAGAGAGGGTTAACTGGATCATTTACTACATCTGGATCTGCAATGCTAGAGGTTTGTCCTGGGTTAGGAGTTTCAATTAGGTACGCAGCTGCACGTGTATGATCGCCCCATTCCCGATGGGACAACCCTTTAAACTCCTCGGAGGAGTGTTCCACGTTCATGATGATCCCTTGGAGTTCTAGCTCTACAACAGCGAGTACTGCAAGATCAAGATTCTTTGGATTAGCAATCAGCATGTTGGCAAGTCTCGAACCAACGCCTGCTTCATGCATGTCAATGGCAATGTCAGCATCTTCTTCAGTGATGATTCGGTAGTAAGCGTAAGCTAATTGCTGAGTTGTTGTACCATCTGCTTTACCTGGATGGGCCCTATTTAAGTTGCGAGCCTCATCAGGGGATAATTCTAGACCCGATGGATAGTGCACATAAACCTCAGGATCAGGTTCTTGATCCTCTGCCTTAGTACGTCGATCGCCGTAAGGGAAAGTTCTTAGTCCACTTTCGGTTTCCATAGACCATGTGCGAATATTTGGTCTTCGTTCATCAATCGAACTGGCACCTGAACTATTGGCATAGGGAATTACAATTACTCTTCCCGCCGTTACTTCAGCTCTTTCAATGATTAAAGTCGCGGCCGCAATACCAGCAATCTCGTTAGAGTGGGTACCGCCCAATATTACAGCAGTTGGGCCCGGTTTTCCGCTATCGAGATAATAAACCCGAGAATCAACCGAAGTGTTCCGAAGCGGAGCGTGGTAATCGGAGAGCCAACCGATTTTAGTAACCCCATAACCTGGTCTAATATCGTGGAGCATAGGTCCTTGTGCGAATCCTACTCCCGTTATTGAGATGAGTAGAGTGATGATTAGTGCTAAGGTATAACCTTGGCGCTTTTTCATATGGCTAACCTCCCTTCTTGTTAGAATGTGTTTTACTTAATCAAGTCCACAATTGTAGTAGCGGCGTCGTTTCTTGATTCTACTACGGTTAGGGTAACATTGTTTTCTTTGGCAAGATTGTCAAAGAATTTATCTTGGTTACTTTCAGCACCTACAATGATGCTATGAGCGTAAGGAGCTACGATTTTAGCCACTTCGTCAGAGCTAGCACCACGACGAGCTGGGCCACCAATATGCACTAGAATAACATAACTATCGTTTTTCTTAGCTTCTTCTAGTAAGGACTTGATTCTAGCTTTTTCTTGGTCAAGGTTAATCCCCGCAGAACCCAAACCTTTGTTACTTACACCTACCACTAAAGCTAAGGTGTTAACACCTTCTAAATCCGCTACTTGGGCAAGGGGGTTTCTTTCCACGGTGGTTCCGAGTTGACGATCTAGCATAACCTTAAGAATCATATCGTCAGCACTTTGACCCGCAGAGGTTACAAAAATAGGCTGACTAGGGGTCGCTGCACTAGCGATCATTCCAAAAGATGAAACTGTTAGTAAAAGTAGTGAAAGACTTAAAATGGTTTTCTTCATTATTCTTTTCATTCTGGCATCTCCTTTCAAAATCGCCCTATTTACAGAGTTAAAATCCTTCGCGCCGTTATCCTTCCGTTAGCATCCCCCTTCATTTTGATCCTCATATTATCTCTCTTACTTCACTGAGGCGGACAAAAATTGCCCTGCGCCTAGTGAAAGAATCTCCCAATAATCGGGAATATTCTCAATAATTATAGGTTTATCTGGGTTAAATTCGCTGAATGTGGAGGCGATTGCCTGAACGGTTGCGGTATGCCTTGCGGTCCTTTCTGAAAGGGGTATACCTTCTTCAGGATACCGGACATACAATCTACCGCGCTCGTAAGCTTTCACATACATGCGATCCTTACCGGAAGTAATTAATTCAGCGTTAGTTTTACCACGTAATCTTCCCTGGGCCGGATTGGCCGATTCAAGAAGGAAGGCGTGCACGTTAGTATTGTCTCCCCACTCCCTATGACTGAGACCTCTTAAGCCCACTGGTGAAGGTTCGATCC